>JBAVUV010000594.1:0-6456 GCA_049696955.1 Candidatus Sulfotelmatobacter sp.
GGCCACAGCAGCGTCTATTTCTCCAAGGACAGATTGGACCTGGTAGGTATGAACAACCCATTTCTGGCTGTTCTCCAGATGACCAATGGTGATGTAGGCTGCGAGCGCGCTTAGAAGCAGCACGGCAACGGCAGAAACGAAAGCTGCTTGTGCGTTCTTATGTGGAGACATAGATGAGGGTTTGGGGCTTCTTCCAGTCACCAGTCATAAATATTGTGGAATGAGTTCGGGCTCCTCGCCGGGCATTAGCGTCGGCGAGTTTTTATCGTACCGTGCCTGAGGATTTCGTGCCATAGATTCGCCACGTTGCGACGGGTCGAGGAAGCGGGTGAAGCTTGGCACGCGCCGAGTCAGATTTGTAATACAGCAAACACCTGATTGCTCCTACATAAGAGCCGCTTATATTCAAAACACGCTACGGGTTCGAGGGTATCGAGGTGTGCCAGAGTTCGCCATTTCGAGAGGGCCAAGGATAGAGCGTCAAGGATGACGATAATCCTCCCTCCGCACTCGGGCACATGGAAGACCTTTCTGAAGACAGGTTACCTATTCCGGCGCAGGCAGATGGTCGCGTTCCGCTACTTTCCGGCGGCCGAGGGAACGATTCAACGAAATAGATTCCCGCGAGAAGAAAGATACCGCGACTTCCTGGCTGTGATGGAAGGGATGGGGGAGCGTTGAAACTCCGCATTCTAATAGCCGATGATCATGAAGTTGTCCGCCGCGGACTCGCTGCGTTATTGCAGACGCAGGAAGGCTGGGAGGTCTGCGGAGAGGCAGCGGACGGGCGCGAGGCAGTGGAAAAAGCCAAGCTGCTGAAGCCGGACTTTGTGATTCTGGATATCGGGATGCCAAATCTGAACGGTCTGGCAGCCACGCGCCAGCTAACGCAACACGACCCCAACTTCAAGATTATCGTTCTCACCATCACGGACTCGGATCATGTGATACGAGAGGCGCTGGATGCCGGGGCGCGGGGGTTCGTGCTGAAATCGGATGCGGTGCGGGATTTAGTTTCCGCGATCGAGGCGCTGCAGCGCGGGCAAATGTTCTTCACGCCGCGAGTGAATGAGATGGTGCTGGCGGGATTTCTGGAAAAAGGAACCGCGGCGCCGCGGGGAGCGCCACCGAAGTTTCCCAGTTTGACTCCACGGGAACGGGAAGTGATTCAGTTGCTGGCGGAGGGAAAGAGTTCCAAGGAAGTGGCCACGCTACTTAACCTGAGTACCAAGACTGCGGAAACCCACCGCAGCAACATTATGCGGAAGCTAGGCTTCCATTCCATCCGGGATTTGGTGTTGTACGCGGTGAAGAATGACATTATTCAGGTGCAGATGCCGCCGGAAGGACGGACGCGGGACGGGTCGACGCAATAGGGGTTTCCTAAGGGGCTAAGCGCAACTGGCGAAAAAAAGCCGCCCGGGTGTCGGGCGGCTGTTCGCGGAGTTCGTAGTTAGCTTGCTTTCTTCTCGGAGTTAATTCTTCGCTGTTCTTCTACATCGGTTTCGTTCTGCTCGCGAGTGTCGTCGGCGGTATCCTTGGCGGCGTCTTTGACTTTGCCCCAGGCGTTTTGCACTTTACCCTCGGCCTGCTTGGCAGCCCCGTGAGCCTGCTTTTCGGGGTCACCGGTCCATTCGCCTACTTGCCGTTCAACCCGGCCCGCCACATCTTTCGCTTTTCCCTTGATCTCGTCCTTATTCATTTGCTGCTCCTCTCATTTTTAAGATATGGCCCGGAAGGACCACTCGCCTTGCGAATTGTTGAATCATTCCGCTGAGCGGAGCGGGCGAACTATACGGGATTGCGACCCTGGATGAGACGCACCAGAACTGCGATAATCGCCAGTACCAGCAAAATATGGATGAATCCGCCCATGGTGTAGGAGCTGACCATCCCAAGTAACCAGAGAACGAGAAGTATCACCGCAATGGTCCAGAGCATCGTAATCCCCTTTCGTTCGTGCGTTATCTGTCCAGCTATTTAGCTTTCACAGGTTAGTCAAGGACGATGGTGGGGAATATCGGGTGGATTGTGTAGCTGAAAGACCGAGTGGCCCTATGATTTGGGGAAAAAGAGAGCATAAGCTGGCAGCAAAGAACAAATGTGCGAAATCAATCGCACATTCATTCTCTGCGGATCGCTCTCCTTCGATTTCTTCCTCTCGACGTTCTTGGTCGCAAAAAATTACGCGGCTTTATCGGCTTTGGTGTTCGCAGTATCCGAGATCTGGGTCAAGACTGAATCCGCGTGTTTTTCCTCTTCGAGGGTCTGATCAAGCAGCTCAGCCTGGGCATCGTTGCCGAGGATTTCGGCGAAAGTTCGCACTGTGCCGTAGGCAGCCATCTCGTAGTGCTCGACTTTTTGCGCGGCGGCGATGATTCCGGCATCGCGAACGGAATTATCGGCGGCATCTTTGATTACATCTTCGCCTTCGGTGATGAGTGCGGCCATGCCCTTGGATTTCTTGGATTCGACTGAGCCTGTAGCTTGATTCAGAATCTGCTCGAGGCGAGCAACGTGGCCTTTGGTTTCCTGCAGATGAGTTTGCAGAGCATTTTTCAGTTGAGGCTCGGTGGCGGATTGGATCATCTTAGGGAGAGCTTCGGTGATTTGGGTTTCAGCGGAATGGAGCTGCTGGAGTTGGTCGATGTAAAGTTTGCGAAGGCTATCGAGATTTGCGGAAAAGAATTTCATGATTTGACCTCACGAGAGTTGATTGGATTTTCTGGTTAAAAAATAGGATGCGAGGGGGGTACGGTTTGTTGTCGTTAACGTGAGGAGAGATCAAGGTTGGAAGCGACGGCTGCGGATGAGAGTGCAGGGATCCCCTTCGGCTTCGCTCAGGGCAGGCTTTCGATTGCGCGTGCGGCTTCGTTTCACGAATCCGCATGCTTCGCTCAGGATGATTTGAATTCAGTAGATTTGCACGATGCCGTTCCGGACGGCGTAGAGAGTGAGATCGGCGATGGAATGGAGATCGAGTTTTCGCATCAGGTTGGTGCGGTGAGTTTCGGCAGTTTTGACGCTCAGGCTGAGGGCAGTGGCGATCTCTTTGGTGGTTTTGCCTTCGGCGACGAGTTGAATCACTTCGCGCTCGCGGGGAGTGAGAATGTGCTGGTCGGGGGTGTCGTGCTCTTCGTGGGGACGCAGATAACCGTCGAGCATCATCTGGGCGACTTTCGAAGTAAAGAATGTGCGGCGGTTTTGCAGGGCTTCGACGGCGGCGATCAGATCGCGACCGGCATCGGACTTGAGCAGGAAACCGCGGGCACCGGCAGCGAGGACTTCGCGGACTACTTGCTCGGAATCGTGGATGGTAAGAATAAGGATGCGAGCGTCCGGATTGGTTGCGAGGATTTGCCGCGCGGCATCCAGGCCGTTCAGGTTCGGCATTCCGATATCGAGCAGGAGCACGTCCGGCTTAAGTTCGTTGGCAAGTTCGACGGCTTCACGACCGTCTTTGGCTTCACCGCAAACCTGCCATCCGGGACGGTCTTCCAGCACCGAGCGAATTCCTTTTCTGGCTACCTCGTGGTCATCCGCGATAAGGACTCGAAGCACGCGCGCGCCTCCACTTCCAGTTTCGCCAGCCACGAATACATGTTCGGCACCCTTCCGCCGAGAGCACGGCTGTGTTTGTAAATAGTTGCGCAGACAGGTGCCAGCGGTTGCCAAAGAATCAACGAATGAGGTCAAAGCGAAGAAATAGCGCCCAGAACCGCTGCCAAGCGGCCACTCTCAGGTGTTTACTGTAGGAGACAAAGTTGTCGGAAGGCCTTCCCTGCACGGCAAGATGGCATCCAATACGGCGGAGGAATTTCCATGCGCTCTGCCGCTACCTGGGGCGTCGCCTCAACAACTTTGATCTTGATCCTGAGTGGTGCCCTGGGGTCGACGAGCTTGGCCCAGAGCGATGCTCCGCCGCGGACATCGATGCCGCCGGCTTCCGTGCAAACCGCACCCGATGCCTCGCAACCAGCCGCGCCGGGACAAGTTTCGCCTGGGCAATCCTCGACCGGGCAATCCTCGGCCGACCAAGCCTCGCCTGACCAGCAGCCCATTGCGCAGCCGGGCTCCAGCAACGACCAGGGCATGTTCGTATTCAAGAAGCAGGTAGAAGAAGTGGTGCTGCACGCGACGGTGGTCGATCAGGACCAGCACCTGGTTACCGGACTGCCGAAGACCGCTTTCTCGATTTCGCAGAGCGGAGTACCGCAGACGATTACATCGTTCCGCCGTGAGGATGTGCCGGTTGAGATCGGCATAGTGATCGACAATTCGGGGTCCATGCGGGATAAGCGAGGGCAGGTTAGTCAGGCGGTGGTGAATCTGATTCGCGCGAGCAATGCGGAAGATCAGGTGTTTGTGGTGAATTTTGGGCAAAATCCGTATCTGGATCAGGATTTTACGTCGGATGTGAACTTATTGCAGGCGGCATTGCATCAAGTGTCGGCCAAGGGAAGCACGGCGTTGTATGACGCGATTGTGGCCTCGGCAGTGCATTTGGAGAATAATTCGCGGCTCAGCAAGAAGGTGTTGCTGGTGATTACTGACGGGCAGGACAATATGAGCCGAGAGACGTTGCAGGACGCGTCGCGCCGGCTGCAACAGGCGAACGGGCCGACTCTTTATGCGATCGGACTCTTGGGAAGCGGGCTGCGCAGCGAAGGCAGGGATGCGCTGCAGCAGTTGGCTTCGAGCACGGGCGGGGTAGCGTATTTTCCGGACTCGCTGGACCAGGTAGATGACATCACGCGAACCGTGGCACGGGATATTCGCAGCCAGTATGTGTTGGCGTTCCGGCCGCATAATCAAAATGCGCAACCGCAATACCGATCGTTGCGAGTGGACGCGAATGCGCCTGGATACGGGAATCTGACGGTGAGAACTCGAAGTGGATATTATCCGCCGGAACAGAATCGGTAGTTTGCGGGGGCTGAAGCCCCAAATTCTCGTAAGAACACTACGCGGCGCTGAAGCGCCGCTCTTCCACGGTCCCGCGGAAGCCGCATTCGCGCACGGCGAAATCAAAGTCGATGTCTAGAGCGGTGCATGGAGTGCAGGGATCCTTCGACTGCGCATGTGGATTCGTTTCACGAATCGACATGCTTCGTTCAGGATGACAAGGATAAAGGACAAAAGAATAAAGGCGCGGCTTGAAAGCCGCGCCTTGCCCATCCCTTTCGACTATGCAACGGGGGTTTCTGCGGGGGAGTGCATTTGCGCCGGCATTTGAATCTGGATGATGTTGTTCTTGATGGCGTAGACCACCAGATCCCGAATCGAGTGCAAGCTGAGCTTGCGCATGATGTTGCTGCGGTGAGTTTCCACGGTCTTGGTGCTCAGATTCAAGAGCGTCGCCACTTCCTTGGAACTCTTTCCCTCGGCCAGCAATTGAGTAATTTCGCGTTCGCGGACCGTGAGAGTGGGCAGGCTGGGAGCTTCGTTGCGGGCCACGACATGGCCTTTGTCGAGGAAGCCGGCCAACACCAGATCATTGACGCGCGGGGTGAAGAACATGCGCTTGCTCTGCAGAGCTTCCACGGCAGACACGAGGTCACGCGCGGCATCGGACTTAAGCACAAAACCGCGGGCGCCAGCGTCGAGGGCTTCGCGAATCACCTGATCGGAATCAGTGATGGTGAGAACGATCACTTTGAACTGGGGGTCATGTTGCATAAGCTGGCGCGTGGTGTCGAGGCCGTTCAGGCTCGGCATCCCAATGTCGATGATGACGACGTCAGGTTTCAGACGCTTCGCCATCTCCAGGGCTTCGCGACCGTCCGATGCTTCTCCGCAAATTTCCCAGCCTTCGTGTTTCTGAAGCAGCGAGCACAATCCCCGACGCACAATTTCATGATCGTCGGCTAACAGGATTCGCAGTTTCATGGCAGATCTCCTTCGGTACAGATCTTTCTGGTTCAACGGCTGGACTTACAGCCCCCAGCCTTCATCCCGAAGCTAGCGGGCTTCGGGCTAATGCTGTGAATACGCGGTGCTGACTGACGGATTCCACAGCTTCCAACAGATCGCGGGCGGCATTCGATTTCACGACGTATCCCCGGGCGCCCGCATCAAGAGCCTCGCGCATCATCTGCGGCGAGTCGTGCTGGGTTACGAACAAAACTTCCAAGCCGGCATTTTTGTGCTTCTGCTGAATCAGCCGGCAGGCCTCCAGCCCATTCATGCGTGGCATGGTGACGTCGAGCACAACAACGTCTGGTTGTAAACTTTCAACCTTTTCCACGGCTTCCATTCCATCGGAGGCTTCGCCTACGACTTCCCAGTCACCCCTGCCTTGTAAAAGAGTTCTTAGCCCTTGTCTGACGATAGGATGGTCATCGACCAGCAGGATGCGAACCGCCATGCTGTTTTCGTTTCTCCGCTGCTGCACCGTGTGAACCTCGTTAAAGTGTTCCACGGTTGGCTACAGTTTAAGTTGGCCCTGCCGCAGAC
>JBAVUV010000595.1:0-1715 GCA_049696955.1 Candidatus Sulfotelmatobacter sp.
ATCCGGAACTGTCTTTATGCGTGGCCGCCACCGCCTGCAGGGCCCGATCCAGTATCGGCACGATCTCCTGCGGAACCGGTTCGGCGTGCAACGGTCTGGCAAAATCAAGAAACCGCGTCACCAACGCGCTCAAACGATTCGTCTCACTGGAGATATATCCCGCCAGCTCGTTTGCCAGAGGATTGGACTCGCCCAACTTCTGCTGCAACATTTCCACCGATCCCTTGATCACTCCCAGCGGATTGCGAATCTCGTGCGCCAGTCCGGCCGACATCTGACCCAGGGCAGCCAGCCGTTCCGATCGCCGCGCCTCCTCTTGCGCCTGTTGTAATTTTCGATTGGTTTCCGCCAGAGTCTCCGCCAATTCCTGATAGCGCTTGATCTGCCGTCGATTCTCCACCACGAATCGATTTACTACCATTGCTGCAAGAAAGAAAAAAAGGACGCGGATGGCCAGAAGGCCATAGCTTTCCCTGGTGACTTCATATTCCTGCAGCGCGGGATAAAGATAAGAGCAGTAGGCAGCCGACGCCAGCGCTGTCCATAACAATGTAGCCAGCGGACTGAAATATTCCGCTGCCGTCACCGCTGGAAGGAAATAGATTGGCCAGTAGCTGCTGTTGATGCTCAACTCACCGGTATGATCGATCAGCAGCGTGGCCAGAGCAATCTTGAGCAGAACAATGTAGACCGGGCCGCGTGCCGGCGCCCTTCTCAGAACCCAACTCTCGCTTAACTGCGTCACCCCAAACGCCAGCAGCACAAACTGCTTATGAACTTCGCCCACCGGAGGCAGCACTGCCAGTCCGGCCAGAAACAACAGCCAGAGAGCATCCATCCAATTCATTGCCGGACGCTTTTGTTCGTTCATATGCAAAGCACTAGAAACAAATACGCCGGTAACGGATTACATTCCCGTTTCCCGGCGCTATTCTCTTCCTCGGTTTTTCCCGCAGCCGGCAAGGATCGTTCCTCATCCGACCCTATCAGACCGCAGGCCATTAGCTCACGTCAACATCACTTCTTAGCAGAACTCGCATGCGTCTCGACTGACGGATGTGAATTCTGCTGCCGCTGCGCCGGAGCCGTCGCCGGCGGCCGCTGCTGCTGCCGGGTGCCGACCTTCTGTTCCTGATCCCGCTGTTGTTGCGTGTTACCCTGCCGCGCCGGAGCCACTGGTTTGGCCAGAGGATGCGACCGCTGCTGGGCGGATTGTGCACTCCGGTTATCGGTTTGAGCTTGTGCGTTCTTCTCTGGCTCTGGAGTTCCTTGCGCCTCCCACACGCGTGGTTGCGTTTTCCCCTGATTCGTTCCGTTGCTGGGTTGGCCAAACGAACGGAAGCCATCGTCCGCTTGCGGTTGCCGCGTTGGCGAAGCCGCCGGCACTCGCCGGCCCGGCGCTTCCTGCCGCACCAACGATGACGACTGGTTCAGATGACCGCCCGCCTGCGCTTGCCTCTGATCAAACGAACGCGGCATGGGAGCCGGCGTCCTCAACGCCACCACTGCGCGGCTGCTCACAGAAGCTGGCGGCCTGGCCGCAGGCTTTCCGGTTCCCAGCACGCTGCTGCGAACAGGTTCAATCGCAGCCATTCGCGAGACTGGCGCCGCAGCAAGTTCTTTCGGCGGCACGGAAACCAAGTTCCGGGCCACCGCCCCAGAATTTACGAATGTGTCACGCGACACTATTGTCACGCCCCCGCTCGCGCTACGGT
>JBAVUV010000596.1:0-1859 GCA_049696955.1 Candidatus Sulfotelmatobacter sp.
GTGCAGCAGTTGAAAGTGCAGAAACGAATACGTAATCAACTGCCAAACCATGCCATGCATAACGAGCATTGGAATCAGGCCCAGATAAACGCGCACCCACTGGTGAGCGAACGGAGCAAATACCTCCAGGAGGGCCATCAACAGATAAATTCCGGCGTAAATCAGAATCAGCCGCTTCACCCAGCGCGTGAACGGAGGCAGGCTCAACGAGATAGTACGTCCACGATTCATCGGCACGGGCGGGCCTCAACTATTGGTAAGGAAAGAAAAAATTGCAAGCCTCATGGTATCAGGTTGCGCCGCAAACGGACTCTACCGCTCGGGCACCGGCACAACCGGCAAGCTTTCATGTCCTTGAGCATCCACTGCTCTCACTCCAAAGATGACATTATCTTTGGAAAGTTTCAAAGTTGCACGGGTCACATTGCCAACGTTTTCCGCATGTTCCCATTCCGGACTCGTGGTTGCGCGCCACACAATTTCGTAGCCTGCAGCCAATCCTCCAGGTGAATTCTCCCAGGTGAACGCGGAATCATTTTCCAGATCCTTGGTCAGCAAATGCACATTCGCCGGAGGCGCCGGGGCTGAAGCTAAAGACGCCAGCGTGGCCGCGTTCAGCCGCGCCACGTGGGCCACATAATCGAAGTCCACAAATCTGGCCAGATCGCCGTATTCAGTACCGTTTTCCTTCCGGACGTTCTGGTGCTGGTGGTGAAAGTCTTCGCGAAATTCCGTGAAGCGCACTGCAGCAAATCCCTGCTGGTTGAAAGAATAGTGGTCGCCGCCGCGCAAGTACCGGTCCAAACGAAACACCAGCACCGGTTTCACGCTTGCGTTATAAGAGTGCCCCACCTCGTCGACGTAGCGTGCCAACTCCCGCGACGCCGAATCATTCTCTCCGCCCAGGCTTCGGATCCGCCGTATGTCCTGATCCGTTGCAGCTGCGGGCAAGCCTTCGGAAAACACACGCACCACGGAGTGATCCTGCTCGGCGCTTTTGTCTCCTCCCACAATGTCATTGTTCAGCACGGCTTCGATATCCCATCCCTGTTCCTTTGCCATCTTGGCGAAGTGCTGGCTGCCGTTCAGTCCCTGCTCTTCGCCCGCCACCGTCAGAAAAATAATCGTCGCAGGAAACTTCAGCTTGCTCAAAACTCGCGCGCATTCCAGGCTGACGGCAGTTCCGCTGCCGTCGTCGTTCGCTCCGGGCGCAGCGCCCTTGATGTCGAAAATGTCGCTGTTGCGCGAATCATAGTGCCCGGTCACCAGAACAATGCGCTTGGCGTTCCCTGCGTCCGTTCCTTTTAAGACCGCATAAACATTGGTGATCTCGGTAGGCTGGGGGATGCGTTCCGCGGCCGGTTCGGTAAACGTATCGGTCTTTACTTCCAGGCATCCGCCGCAATCTTTCGAGTAGCGCGCGAATTCCGATTTGATCCATGCCCGAGCCGCGCCTACCCCGCGTTCCGCACCGATCGCGGCCTGATCCTGGGCGGAGATGGTCGACCGTGTCCCGAAGCTCACCAGTTGCTCTATGTTTGCCCGAATGCGTTCCGCCGATATTTGCTGCAGGGCCGCCGCGATCCGTGAATCCGCCGGCATGGTTTCGGCGGTGTTGGTTTTGGACGACTGAGAACCTGGCTGAGAACCTGGGTTGGCTTGAGCCATCGAGGCCCCGGCCAGACTTAACAATGTCGCAATGAGGAAACAGCAGGATTTGTTTTTCAGGGCAGGAATCATTTAGTCTCCGGAATGCGAATTGTCAAGGGTGGAGCGGCTTCCAGTCAAAATTATAATCTTGTCGCCTACAGCACTCGCCCCCTTGACACTGTGGCAGGGGAAGAATCTAAATATTATCT
>JBAVUV010000597.1:0-2638 GCA_049696955.1 Candidatus Sulfotelmatobacter sp.
GGAACCTCGATCCCGTGACGGCGAGCGCCGCGCAGGATCGGCCCCGCAATCGCATCCAACTCCGGAGGATTGCGATGTTCGAGATCTTTTTGCATGGAGCTGCGCATGTTCCCCGGCATGGCCTTTACTCCCGTGAGGATCGCCTCTGCATCAACCTTGGCACCTTCCGCTGCGGCAACGGCGCAGGCTTCCCGAACACAAGCCTCTCCCAGACTGCGCCACTGCGGGTCGGCAAGGATCTCGCCGACAGTTTTATCTGCGGCGGAGGTGGAGAGCGCAAAGGGCGCGAGAAAAACCAGCTTGCTCCACATCAGTGTTGGTTCATCGTCGATGAAGCGGCATGTAAAACCAAGTTGCTGGAGCTGGTCGATCGTGCTTCCGAGCAGCGCCTGCCCCGCGGATAACACATTCAACCGCGCAAATGGAGAGCGATGCATGATGTGTCCCGGACTGACGCGCTCAGTTTCGACCGCAATCGTGGCCGGGATCACGCGCTCTGATCCGTATTTCGCGCGCAGCACCGCGAGATGATCGATGCCATTCAGCAGTGGCACGATGGCTCGCACCGCGTCAGGATTCTTGAGCGAGGTGAGTGCCGAATCAAGTTGCGTGGCCTTCACCGTGAGCCAGAGCACGTCAACAGCAGGCACCTCCGCCGCGACCGCAACATCCACTGTGAAGTTGCCGAATGCGCTTTCCAGCCAAAGCTTTCTAGGATATGACTCAAGAGTCTCAGGTCTGACGACCAGCGTGACCGAATCTCCAGAATGCGCGAGGCAGGCGCCAATCAGGCCGCCAACTCCGCCGGCGCCGAGAATCGCATGTCGCATGGGTTTCGGGGTGGTATCAGCCATGAGGTCTTAGATTCATCTCGCTTCAGTCTTGTTTCACGGAAGCGGGCAAACACTCCCCAACTTCCGCGTCGGTTAGCGTATGGTCGCTTGTCTTGGCGCGCTGGTAGATGCGATCGACCAATTCATCCGTCGCAGGAATCCCGCGTTTCTCCAGCCAGAACAGCACATTCGATTTCCCGCTCATTGGACCTACGTCAATGATCTGCTCCAGCCCAAACACATGCGAAGGCACGCCGGAATAGACCGTATTCGCGAGCTCGATGTCGTTTTTTTTGAAGGCCTTAATTACCGCCGAGGCGTGTACACCCGTGGCAGTGCGGAAGGCGTCATCGCCCACCACCGGGTAGTTTGCCGGAATGGGCACGCCTGTGGCCCGCGAAACCGCCTGGCAATATGGCTTCAGCTGAGTGAGATCCTGCTCATCCCAGGGAGCGACGCCCATCAGCTTCAGATTCACCAGCATCTGATCCATCTGCGTGTTGCCGACACGCTCGCCGATGCCGATGGCGCAGGCATGAACACAATTCGCACCCGCGATGATCGCGGCCATGGAGTTAGCTATTGCGAATCCCCGATCGCTGTGGCCGTGCCAATCGACGCGAATTTTTTCGCCCGAAGGTTTCACTACCTCTTCCATCACAAACCGCACCAGCGCCAGCGCACCCATGGGCGTGGCATGCCCGGCCGTATCGCAGATCACAATGGCCCGCGCTCCGCAATTGATTGCGGTCGTGTAGAGCCGCTTCACGGTTTCGGGATCGCAGCGGCTGGTGTCCTCGGTGACATACATCACGTCGAGGCCGAGTGAAACCGCATACTTCACGGCCTTCTCAGTGGTCTGCAAAAGAAAGTCGTCCGACCATCCTTCGGTAAAACGGCGAATGGGGCTGGACCCGATAAACGTCGCGGCTTCGATGGCAAGACCGGTTTTCTGCACGATCTCCCCAATGGGGCGTATATCGTTTTCATGCGTGCGCGCCGCGCAGTTGGCGCGAATCTTCATTTTGTGCGATACGATCTCGCGAGCCAGAGCGGTGACGTGCTCGACCGCGCGCGCCCCTGCGCCGGGCAATCCGAGATCGAGCAAGTCGATCCCGAGCGCCTCCATCAGATGAAGGATTTCAAGTTTTTCTGGAATCGATGGATCGCGGACCGAGGGCGACTGCAGCCCGTCGCGCAGACTCTCATCATTAAGCAGCACCGGGCCGCGCGGCTTTAATTCCGGCGGATAATTCGTGTTCCAGTCGTAGATGAGTTCGGAACAGTTCACGATGCCACACTCTTTGCTCGCGGCGGCTCGAGAAACAACATGCGACGTTTCCGCACGTATGCCCCGATCGAATAAACGACAGTTGCAGTGAAAGGAGTCGTAAAGAACAGTTCATCTAAGCATTCGCTACCGCTGCACTTAAGCGTCGGGCCGAAGAAATTGGCCAGCGTGTACCCCCAACGCGTCTTCTCCGGCGACCAAGTTGCGCTCCAAGACCTGGTCTCATCGCAAATCCCAAAGAGCAGCCAAAGAAAGCCGATGATCCAAACCCACGATGCTGACCGGCCGTTCCCGATCCTATTGCTAACAAAATAGCCAAGCAAGAGAGCTGTAAGAGCAATCGCCGGCGAGTAAGCCTCAAAACCTGTGTTGTAGTAAAGCTTGCCTATGAGTGCCTCCGGCAGGAAACCGAGTAGCATTCCGCCCGCCACCGCTACGAAGCAGTGCAAAGCCAGCAGAAAGCACCACCACAGGGTTTTCTTTTCCGCGCTCGCCATAAGGCTCTAATTCAATT
>JBAVUV010000598.1:0-2146 GCA_049696955.1 Candidatus Sulfotelmatobacter sp.
GTGCTGAACGCGCTAGGCTTGCTGTCGCAAAGATGGTGGGGGACCAACTCGAATACGAAGTTGAAGCGTAAGACAATCCAGAGAGTTTGAGACGGGATTGCCAGGAGATAGCGATGCATATTCTTCACGTCGTCGGCGCTCGGCCGAATTTTATGAAGGCGGCTCCGGTGCTGCATGCTCTTCGCAAGAGACCCGCCGTGCTGCAGACGCTGGTGCATACGGGACAGCATTATGACGCGAATATGTCCGATGTCTTTTTCTCACAACTCGAGATTCCGTCGCCGGATGCCAATCTGGGCGTCGGCTCTGGTACACACGCGCAGCAGACTGCTGAGATCATGAGCCGGTTCGAACCGGTTGTCCTGGAACGAAAGCCGGACGTCGTACTCGTCTACGGCGATGTTAATTCCACGGTAGCGGCCGCGTTGGTGAGTGCGAAATTAGGCATCCGGGTTGGGCACGTGGAGGCTGGGCTTCGTTCCTTTGACTGGAGTATGCCGGAGGAGATCAATCGAATTGTCACCGATCGGCTTGCTGATCTCTTGTTCACTCCTTCTGAAGACGGCGATACAAATCTTGCGCATGAAGGTGTTCCGGGGGAGAAGATATTTCGGGTGGGCAACGTGATGATCGACTCGCTGGTGCGGCTCCTGCCTGCAGCGATGGAGTGCCCAAGAAATGGCTTTCCGAAACGCTATGCTCTGGTCACTCTGCACCGGCCGTCCAATGTCGACGACAGCAAGACCCTGAAAAGCATTCTCCAATCCTTGTTAGAAATAAACCAAGACTTGGCCGTGGTTTTTCCGGTGCACCCACGGACTCGGCAGCGCATTGAGGAGTTTGGCTTCAGTGCTGGAAATCTTCACCTGTCTGGGCCATTACCTTACGTGGAATTTCTGGCACTGCAGCATGGAGCTGCCGTCGTGATCACCGACTCTGGAGGGATCCAGGAGGAAACAACTTACATGGGCGTTCCGTGCTTGACTCTGCGCAATAATACGGAACGTCCAGTGACAGTTACGTTGGGGACGAACGTTATAGTCTGGCAGGAGCGAGATAAGCTGAGCGTCGAATTGTCGAAGATTCTTGCGGGAAAAGCCAAGAAGGGAACTATCCCGCCACTCTGGGACGGGCATGCCGGCGAGCGCATAGCCGATGTTCTACAGAGTCTTTCCTGAATCGAAGTTGAACGAATTGTCGCGGTTGAACTAATTGTTTAGAACGATCCATCCTGCACCACAATTCCAGTATTGGCGCTATGGAGATTCAGGGGTGCCGAGGTCCGGGCTATTTATGCTGCAGTAGGTTCCGCCCATACTCGTAACCTGCGATGCGTTGACCAAACTTGCGGACACCTCGCCACCCGACTTTCGTGACTGGTCTAATAGCAAAGCGACAATGTATCTTTGTATAAGTTCCAGCGGCCGATTGTGCGCTGGCGCCATGAATCATGGTTGTGGGGATTCCATTCGGAAAACTGAGGGGCTATCTGCAAATGCAGACAACAGACATCGAGCAAGAGGTTCGGACCTATCTCACAGAGAACTTTCTGTTTGGCCGTGGCGAGGTACTCACTGACGAGGTGCCTCTTCTAGGCAATGTTATCGACTCTACGGGAGTGATTGAGCTAATCGTGTTCCTCCAGGAGCGTTTCACTATTGCGGTAGATGATGAAGAAGTGACGACAGACAACCTTGGTTCTGTGAAACATGTCGTTGCCTTCGTTGAGGAAAAGCTTCGCAGAAAAATATAAGAACGCACAATAAATACTTGTTCTTCAGTGGAGCGTTGAAGTCAAGTAGACCAAAGCGATCATAGTAACCTACCGATCGTAACTTATGGCTGGTGACACAAATTGTCATTCTGGACGCTGCGTTTAACCATTAAGACTTCATGTGCTTATGCGTCATACACTTGTACAACGATTGATGCCAATTCGAAATTGTTTCCAGTTTCGCAATCGGTTTCCTGTTTCATTCCCGGCAGAATGTGATATTATTCTCTTGTTCGATCCCTCCCCGTAGTACTTTCCCCCGCACGTTTGTTGTCTATTAACCTCACTAAAGGCGGGCTTTCCAGAGGCTATGCTAAATACTGCAATTATTGGCGCGGGTCCCTACGGGCTTTCAATTGCCGCACATTTTCG
>JBAVUV010000599.1:0-1894 GCA_049696955.1 Candidatus Sulfotelmatobacter sp.
GGTTGTGGGTGTCGTAGTTCATGGGTTGGACATTAAACCGGCTGTAGTTCCTTGTCAAGCTTTTTCTTACGCCGCGCCGCACCCGATAATTGGCCCATTTTTTTGTAGTTTCTAGCCTTCGGTTTCCCCTTGCCCGCACGGCCGCCGTTGGCGCCTATTTTGGCCATGTAGGCGCGTACTTCGGGATTGATTCGTTTTGTCATTTCGCCGTCCATTGATTGCAACCGAATTCATCGCTGACGCAAAGCGCAGCATAGAAACCAGACCCATCGACTACAAAGGCAACCGCATTCTTCTGGCTAGGGGTATCTCCGAAGTGCCATTCCATCTCCATAAAACCACAGGCCTTATAGGGCGCCGGGATGTAAGTGCCGCTGCTGTCGGCGCCTTCCGCCATGCTTTCGCGCTGCGCTCCAAAATATTTGCACGTACCGCACGTATTCATTTTAACGCTCGCTCTGCCACTTCTAAAAAATCCAGTATCTCGACATCGGGGTTATCGAATAGCGCGATCACTTCGCGCAGGCCTGAGGCGCACTTATCGCGCTCAGCCGCCACCGCCGCATAGTCATCCCCCCGATACCATGTCTCGGTCACGGGCACCGTTGCATCGTCGCTCACGTGCATGCCGGTGAAGTGCGCGGCCACCGTGACACCCGGTTGGTGGGGTTTGCCTTTGGCGTAGTTGCCGGGGAATTTCATGAGGAGATACCGTAGCGCGTTTCGATGGTGTAAATCGTGTCGATATGCGGGGGTGTCCACTTTGAATTTTGCCATGGGCCTAGGCGTCTCGTGAACGTTGATGAACACGGCCCACCCCATTCGTAACGGCATTTTCCGTTAACTGTCCATCTCACGAAATGACAGTATTCGCCACGCTTTCGCAGCTTCGCGGCTCGGCGCGCGGATACTTCACGCGACTTGCGAAACTTTGGCGGCGCTCGCAGCAAGTCACGAATCTTCGGATAATTGGCGATTAATCCGCCGTCCAATAGCTGATTCATGGCGTCTCGGAATGCGGGATTGGCGAGCGTTGCTGCGGTCAATGCGCTCATACCGTCCCCTCCGCAATCGCCGCCTTCATCGAATCATAACTCGCCTGCAATTTCCTCATCGCCGCCTCATCCGGGATGCGTTTGGCGCGTGTGTAGGCTTTGCCGAAAGCGGCGGTGAGTTCGGGGAGAGTTTTCACATCCAGGGTCATCACCATCGCGTCGAGTTCGGATTCGGGGATGGCGGTTGAGATCGCAGTCCCCGTGGCCCACGCGGTGATTTTGCGCCCCGATTCCTCGCTGATCGGCTGATCGAGCGGAAACATCGGCTTGTGCTGCTCTTGGAGTTTGATCGGCTTCGGCATCCCCGGCGCATCGGCGGTCAGAAGGAACGAGGCCGTCAGCTCAAAGGGAAGCGATTTCTCCGTAATAGGAATCCAGCCATTGATGCCGGTAAGAGAAGTCTTCGGTACGATCTGCATCTTGCCCTTATCATCGCGCACCATTTCGATCTTCTCTTCGGCGCGAAAACACAGGATTAAATGCGCGCGCACTTGGAGCAGTCGCTGTACCATTTTCTTGTGCGCCATTTTTGGCTTAATCCAAGCCGCCATCTTGCACGCTTCGCGCTTCTGCCAGTTATCTCCCGCCATGCGATCGAGTTCGGCTTCTTGCAGCTCGAGGACGCCTGACTCACCGCTCCACTCGTGCGACATCGAATCGACCACGATGCATGGATATCCGGCGCTGTCGGCGGCGAGGATCGCTTCGCGGTAGGCGTCGGGGGAGAATGGGGCCTTTAAATCGCCCGCATCGAAGTTAAATTGATCCGCGTAGTGGCGTATTCTGCCAGCTTCGGTATCAATCACCGCGAAGGGTTTGTTGCCTGAGATGCCTGCGGC
>JBAVUV010000600.1:0-1506 GCA_049696955.1 Candidatus Sulfotelmatobacter sp.
ACCGAACGGACGAGCGCTCGTCGCGCCTGACTTGCGCCTTGTCGATAGCGACAATGTCTGGAGCGTCGGCGACGCTGCGGCCATCGCAGTGAACGGGAGCTATCTGCCGCAACTGGCGCCCGTCGCAATTCAGTCCGGCAGGCACTGCGCGGAGCAGATCATGCGACTATTCGCAGGCGAAACAACCGAGCCCTTTCACTACCACGACAAGGGGATCATGGCGACCATCGGACGCCGTGAAGCCGTCGCTGCGCTGCCCCATGGCCCGGTGATTCGCGGCACCTTGGGCTGGTTCGCGTGGCTTGGCCTGCACCTGTGGTACCTCATCGGGTTTCGCAACAAGATCCGCGTCATCATGAACTGGATGTGGCGATACTTTGACTGGCCCTCGGGACCGCGACTCATCGTCGCAGACGCCGAGACGGCCGAGTAGTCGACCTATTCGGACAGACGCGCTTCGAGGTCGTCGACGAAGCCGGCCAGAGCGCGCGGCAGGCGCTCATTGAACTGGGCGTAGTGCTCGCGAATCCGCGGCACTTCGTCACGCCACTCGTCGACGTCGACCGCCAACAGCTCTTCCATGTCAGCGTGCGATACGTTGAGCCCTTCGACTTTGATCGAGTCGTGCGCTGGCACGTAGCCGATCGGCGTCTCGATCGCGTCGCCACGACCGGCCGAGCGCTCGAAGACCCACTCGAGCACGCGAGAGTTCTCGCCGAAGCCGGGCCAGAGCCAGCGGCCGTCAGCGCCCCTGCGGAACCAGTTCACGTAGAAGATCTTTGGCAGCTTCTCTTCGTCGAAGCGCTCGGAGAACGTCAGCCAGTGCCCGAAGTAGTCGGCCATGTTGTACCCGCAGAAGGGGAGCATGGCAAAGGGGTCGCGCCGCAAGTTTCCAACGGCCCCGGTCGCGGCGGCCGTTGTCTCTGAGGCCATGATCGAGCCGAGAAAGACGCCGTGATTGAAGCTGCGCGACTGGAAGACGAGCGGTATGACGCTCGCGCGTCGGCCCCCGAGGAGGATCGCGTCGATGGGCACGCCCGCCGGGTCTTCCCACTCCGGTGCGATGGCGGGGTCTTGGCTGGCGGGCGTCGTGAAGCGAGAGTTGGGGTGTGCTGCCGGGGTGCCGAGGTCCTTCGACCAGATCTCGCCCTTCCAGTCGATGAGCCCCTCGGGCGCGTCGCCCATTCCCTCCCACCAGATGTCGCCATCGGGCGTGCGCGCGGTGTTGGTGAAGATGGTGTTCGCCTCGACCGTGTACATGGCGTTCGGGTTCGTCACCATGTTGGTGCCGGGTGCGACGCCGAAGAAGCCGGCTTCGGGATTGATCGCGTAGAGGCGGCCGTCAGGACCCGGCTTCATCCAGCAGATGTCGTCGCCGATCGTCTCGACCTTCCATCCCGGCGTGGTCGGGATGAGCATCGCGAGGTTCGTCTTCCCGCACGCGGAGGGGAAGGCTCCCGTCAGATAGCGGACCTCGCCAGCGGGGGAGGTGAGCTTCAAGATCAA
>JBAVUV010000601.1:0-3756 GCA_049696955.1 Candidatus Sulfotelmatobacter sp.
ATTCGGCAATGCTTCCGCGGGAGAACCATGTGTTTTGGTGAACTCCGCCAAGACCTAGCCAGGGCAGCGTTCTTGCTGGCCTAACCCTGGCAAGCGATTTTAGCCTTTGTTTTCAATGCAAAGTGGGTTCGAGCTTAGTGTTGCGTCGACCCATTGAGACCACCGCATTAATCGGACATCTCTAACAATGTCGGCCGTGTCAAATTGTTTTTGCGCATACCCGTGCATTCACTCCGCAGAGGGTGGTTTCTCGCGATGTTCTTTGACTGCAGTGTTGACGGCCACGGCTCGCCCGTAATCTAGCGGTCGGTTTTTCGGTCCGACCCAAACATCTCTTCGATCAAAACTTCGACCATGATTACTCTTTCAAACTCTCTCCGTTACGAGAGAGCGGGATGCCCAATCAAGTGGACGGCGTCCTAGTGCGCGCCATGTCCGATTACGAGCTGTCCCGCGTGCGAACCGAACTCTACCGATCGCCCATACTCCCAACCGTTCCGCCACATCCAGTACAACCGCACCGCAATTCTTCGCGCCATGGCCACCTTGGCGATGCTTTTTTCCCGGCGCATGGCCAGATGCACGTACCGACGACGCCAGTCCGCATCACAACGCACCGCTGCCTGGGCTGCTTCTCCCAGCAAATAGCGCAGCAGCGCGTTACCTTGCTTGCTGATGTGTCCCAGCCGTTGTCGTCCCGCACTGGATTCTTCCGAAGGTATCAGCCCGATGTAGCTGCCGATCTGCTTGCCGCACGGAAAACGCTCCGGAGTTCCGATGATCAGCACGAAGGCCAGCGCGGTGATCGGTCCGACGCCAGGATGGGTCATCAGCCGCAGCACTTCGGGCCGTTTCCTGGCTTCCTGTTCGACCGCCGCCGTTAACGCTGCGATGGCCGGAGTCATGCGGTCCAGCAGGTCCAGCAAATCTTGCCGGCGCCGGCTGGCCCACGTGGCCAACGGAAGCTTTTCCAGCTGGGCTCGCCACGGTGCGCTCCACAGCTTTTTCTTCCGGCGGTTGCCTTCGTTCATTGCCAGGGCTTGCAGTTGGTTCATGATCCGCGTGCGCATCTGCACCAGCCGGTGCCGGTGCCAAAGCAGCTGTCGTAAATCACGATTTTCTGGATCAGGTACCCACACGCGAGGAAAGTTATTTTCGATGAGTAGCGCGAGTAACAGTTGCGCATCGTTGCGGTCGGTCTTCTGCTTGCGGACTCTCTTGGTCTTGATCTTCGCCGCATCGCCGATCCACACTTCGATGCCGACTTCCGCCAGCAGCCGCTCGAACCAGCGCGAATATCCGGTGGCCTCCATTCCCACGCGCACGCTGACCGCCCTCTGCTGCAGATCGCGATAAAACTTCTCGGCTTCCCCATCGCCGTGGTTCAATCGCCGCTCGCCGCACTCTCCCGTCTCGGTATCGGCAAACGCGATGTACTGATCGCTCGGGTGGTAATCCACGCCTATAACGATCATGTTCGGCTCCTCTCTCCCGAGCCTTTGGTCGTCAACAACCAAAGTCTACTCGCGTCTAAGGAGCCGACATTGTTATGAAATCAAATGGAATCGAGCTAAGACGATTTCTACGGCAACGCGACGCAATATAAAAGGGCGCCCCAATTGGAGTAGGTTTTGAGTGTCGGCTCGAACCTACCTCAGAACGGAGCGCCCTCAATGGATAGCGTGAAGTATATCGGGATGGATGTGCACAAGGAAGCGATCTCCATCGCGGTCCTGAACTCCTCGGGCGAGCTGGTGATGGAGTGTACGATCGAAACCAAGGCCAGTACCATTCTGGATTTTCTCAAAGGCCTGCGTGGAAGTTTGCACGTGACCTTCGAAGAAGGTACGTGGGCTGCCTGGTTGTATGACTTGATCAAGCCGCACGTCACCGAGTTGGTGGTGTGTAATCCCCGCCGCAATGCTTTGCTCGAAGAAGGCGGCAAGAGCGACCGCATTGATGCGCGGAAGCTGGCTGAGTTGCTACGCTCGAACATGGTCCGCTCGGTGTGTCACGGAGAGAATGGCGTGCGGACGCTGCGCGAGCTGGCGCGGAGTTATCTGACGACCAAGGCGCAGCCGATGGATGACCTCGCTCGACAATTTTCTTGAAGCCTTCCGCGCCGTGCTACGTCCAAACGGTTGGCGGGGTGTGCAGCGAAATCAAAAGCTCCACGAAATCGAAATTTCTGCCGCATCCTGCGCAGAATATTCGCCGAACGTGGGTCACAGGCTGTAAAATGTGTGGAATCGAAATCCGACAATTGCCTGCGGAGGGGTTCTCGAAATCCGCTGGCCTAAGCGGACAGGCGGAATTCTTCCCAGCGTTCAAAATGAATAATGACGCGACAAAATAAATCCCTGCGCACCGTCGTCACCGTGGCTTTACCAGCCATGTTGCTCTGGCTTTCCGCCTGCACCACAAAATCGGCGGAAACCGCGCCGAACTTGGCCGTTCCGGTCACAGTCGCGAAAGCCGTTCAGAAAACGGTCCCCATCAACCTGACCGCGATCGGCACAGCCGAAGCCTATTCCACGGTTTCCATCAAGAGCCAGGTGAACGCGATCCTTGAACAAGTGCATTTCAAGCAAGGCGACTTCGTCAAAAAAGGCGACCTGCTTTTCACGCTCGATGCCAGGCCGTTTCAATCTGCACTCGCGCAGTCCGAAGCAAATCTCGCGCGCGACCAGGCGCAGGCCGAACTGAATCAAGTACAATCCGCGCGCTACCAAAAGCTGTACGACGCGGGCGTCGCGCCGAAAGAACAGTACGACCAGATGAAAGCCACCGCCGACGCGCAAGAAGCGTTGGTTCATGCCGACCAAGCCGCAGTGCAATCCTCCAAGCTGCAGCTGCAATACTGCACGATCTATTCACCCACCGACGGCCGCACCGGCGCTCTGCAGGTATATCCCGGAAATCTGGTGAAAGAGAATGACCTTCCGATTCTGGTGGTGATCAACCAGATTTCGCCGATCTTTGTGGATTTTTCCGTGCCCGAACAATACTTAGGCGTCGTGACAAAATATATGAGCGGCGGACGCCTGCAGATCGAAGCAACACCCTACGGCGAGACCGTCTCCGAAGTGGGCTATCTCACGTTCGTGGACAACAACGTGGACAACACCACCGGGACGCTCAAGCTGAAAGGCACTTTCCCGAACGAGGATCACCATTTGTGGCCAGGACGATTTTCCGTCGTGTCGCTGCGCCTCGCAGAAGAAGAAAAAGCCATCGTGGTTCCGTCGCAAGCAGTACAAACGGGTCAGTCCGGCGATTTTATTTTCGTAGTGAAATCCGATCAGACCGTGGAATCGCATCCAGTAAAGGTAGCGCGGCAGCTCGAGGGCGAATCCGTGATCTCGAGCGGCATCGCACCCGGCGATACAGTCGTCACCGACGGACAGCTGCGCCTGATCCCCGGCATAAAAGTGCAAGTGAAAGCAGCGAGCGCGGGAAACTAGAGAAGCTCACGGCAGAAAAATGATCAGTATCACCGAACCATTTATTCGCCGTCCGGTCATGACCACTCTGGTCATGCTGGCCATTCTGCTGTTCGGAATCCTCGGCTATCGCGCGCTCGCGGTCAGCGAACTTCCCAACGTTGATTACCCAACGATTCAAGTCGGAGCATCGCTTCCCGGGGCGAGTCCCGACACCGTAGCTTCGGCCATTGCGACTCCACTCGAAAAACAATTTTCCACAATCGCGGGCATTGATTCGATGACGTCGTCGAGTTCGCTCGGCGGCACCTCG
>JBAVUV010000602.1:0-8221 GCA_049696955.1 Candidatus Sulfotelmatobacter sp.
GGCCCGAAGATGCCAAATTTCTGGTGCCGGAAGGCGTGCGCGAACATTTTCAGGATGGAATTGGAAAGCACGGACGCGAGCTGCATGCTCAGTGGACAAAACTTTTTGCCGGGTACAAAGAGAAATATCCTGAATTGGCGGACCAGTTGCATCATATGCAGCGCCGCGAACTTCCCGACGGCTGGGACAAGAATCTGCCTACGTTTCCGGCCGATGCAAAGGGTGTAGCAACTCGCGAGAGTTCTGGAAAAGTTCTGAATGTGTTGGCGCAAAATATTCCCTGGCTGATTGGCGGCTCGGCCGACCTGGCCACCTCGAACAAGACCACGTTGAAGTTTGAAGGCGCCGGTGATTTTGAGGCGGGCAGCTATGCGGGGCGCAATCTCCACTTTGGCGTTCGCGAACACGCAATGGGCGCGAGCGTGAACGGTCTTGTCGTTTCTGGAATTCGCGCGTTCGGTGCGACGTTCTTTAACTTTAGCGACTACATGCGGGCCAGCATCCGGCTCGCGGCGCTCATGGAAATTCCGTCGATCTTTATTTTCACGCACGACTCGATTGGAGTTGGGGAAGATGGGCCGACGCATCAGCCGATTGAGCAACTCGCCTCGCTGCGAGCGATGCCAAATTTGATCGTGCTTCGTCCCGGAGATGCGAATGAAGTAACGGAAGCGTGGAAGATCATCGCGCAGTTGCAACACCAACCGGTGGCGCTGGTGCTGACCCGGCAAAATCTGCCAACTCTGGACCGCACGAAGTATGCTGCAGCGTCGGGTACCGCAAAGGGAGGTTATGTCCTGGCCGATGCCCCCGGCGGCAAGCCGGATGTGATTCTCATCGGCACGGGCAGCGAAGTTTCTTTGTGCATCGAGGCTTACGAAAAACTTAAAACCGAAGGCATTCAGGCTCGTGTGGTGAGTATGCCGTCGTGGAAAATTTTCGACCGGCAAGATGCGGCATACAAAGAGAGTGTTCTGCCAGCGTCAGTCACCGCGCGAGTTTCGGTGGAGATGGCCGCCACTTTTGGCTGGGAACACTACGTTGGGTTGAAAGGACAAATGGTCGGGATGCACCGTTTCGGCGCATCCGCGCCGTTGAAGGATTTGCTGAAGTTTTTTGGTTTTACCACAGAAGCAGTCGTTGCGGCGGCGCGGAAGGCCATCGCGGAAAAGTAGCTGCGATTCTATTTCCCGCTTCAGCCGCAGTTTTTGATTCTGAGAAGTTTTATCGAAAGTTTTATCGAACGACGTCCGCCGTCAGTCAAGGAGAAATCAAATGCAATCCACTGAAGTTCTGGAAAGCGCAAAAATCACGAATCCTCTGAAAGCCCTGCTCGAGTATGGACAGTCCATGTGGCTCGACTACATCCGGCGCGACCTGATCACCAGCGGGAAACTGAAAACGATGATTGATGAAGACGGCCTGCGGGGCATGACTTCGAATCCGTCGATTTTTGAGAAGGCCATCGCCGACAGTCACTTGTACGATGACATGTTGAAATCGCTGGCTTCGCAGCCTGACCTGAACGCGGTCTCTCGATATGAACAGATCGCCATCCGCGACATTCAGGGCGCCGCCGATATCTTGAAGCCGGTGTACGAGAGTTCAAAGTTTCATGATGGATACGTGAGCCTGGAAGTTTCTCCGTTGCTCGCCAACAAGACACAGGAGACGATCGAAGAAGGCCGCCGATTGTGGAAGACCGTGAATCGCGAAAACGTGATGATCAAGGTGCCGGGCACGGCCGAAGGTTTGCCGGCGATTCGCCAGTTGATCGGCGAAGGCGTCAACATCAACGTGACTTTGTTGTTTGCGCAGGAAGTGTACGAGAAAGTCGCGGAGGCTTATATTGCTGGGCTCGAGGATCTGGCGAAGCACGGCGGCAATCTGAAAAAGATGGCTGGGGTGGCGAGTTTCTTCATCAGCCGCATCGACACGCTGGTGGATTCGTTGATCGAAGAAAAATTGAAGAGCACCAAGGATGCGCAACAGCAAACGCTGTTGAAGAGCTTGCTGGGCAAGGTTGCCATTGCCAACGGAAAGCTGACTTATCAACGCTACCAGAAGATATTCAGCGGGCCGCGGTGGGAGGCTTTGGCGTCTAAAGGGGCGCAGACGCAACGCGTGCTGTGGGCCAGTACCAGTACGAAGAATCCTGCTTATCGTGACGTGATGTACGTTGAAGAATTGATTGGACCGGATACCGTGGATACGATGCCTCCTGCAACCGTAGACGCATTCCGCGATCACGGTCGCTTGCGCACCAGCCTTACCGAAGACGTTCCGGCCGCGCAGAAAGTGATGAACGATCTGGAAAAGGCGGGCATCTCGATCAAAGAGGTGACCACGAAACTGACCACGGATGGAGTGAAGTTGTTTGCCGATGCTTTCCATAAGTTGCTGGAGGCGGTGGAAAAGAGCATTGAGCAAAAAGGAAAGACTGCTTGAGTCGGCTGAAATCTTCGCTGCCGGAACCTCTCGCCGCCGCAGTAAGGACAACCATCGAAGAATGGCAGTCGAGCGGAAAGATGCAACGGCTTTGGTCGCACGACGCAATGCTGTGGACCGGCAAGATCACCAACCATCCTAATCTCCATAGTCTCGATTCCACCGGCCCTGCGCAGGTAAAAGCATTCGAAAACAAAATCGATATGTCGGGCAGCACGACAATGGCAGCGGCGGTTTAGAAGGCACTTGCATCGTTTTGAGTGCGGGCGGGACGCCGGCACTAATTTCAGTTCCAGTGCAACGTTCAAGGAGCTAAGCAATGCAGCTCGGTATGGTCGGTCTGGGTCGCATGGGCTCGAACATGACTCGACGCCTGATGCGCGGCGGACACAAACTTGTAGTTTCGGATCTGAGTGCGGAGGCGGTCAAGAAACTTGCGGGGGAGGGTGCGGGTGGATCGTCCTCACTCGAAGACCTAGTGGCAAAGCTGACTCCGCCGCGCGCGGTATGGGTGATGGTGCCATCGGGCGATCCCACCGAACAGACTGTGCAGACGCTGGCGCAGCACATGCAAGCCGGCGATGTCATCATCGATGGTGGCAATTCCTATTTCAAGGATGATGTGCGCCGCGCCGGTGAACTGAAAGAAAAGGGTATCCACTACGTCGATGTCGGAACCAGCGGCGGTGTCTGGGGTATTGATCGTGGTTATTGCATGATGATTGGCGGACCGAAGGAAGCTGTAGAGCGGCTCGATCCCATCTTCAAAACGCTGGCGCCAGGAAAAGGTGATATTCCGCGCACGCCGGGCCGGGAAAAATTTAGCGGAACAGCGGAAGAAGGTTATCTCCACTGCGGCCCTTCAGGTTCGGGGCACTTTGTGAAAATGGTGCACAACGGCATCGAATATGGACTGATGCAGGCTTACGCCGAGGGCTTCGACATCTTCAAGAACGCCACCAGCAAGGAATTGCCGGAAAATATTCGTTACGATCTGAATCTGCCGGACATTGCCGAGGTTTGGCGCCGGGGCAGCGTCGTCAGTTCCTGGCTGCTGGACCTTACAGCCATTGCTTTAGCCGAGAGTCCGACGCTCTCCGAATACGAAGGCTACGTGCAGGATTCCGGCGAGGGACGGTGGACGATCCAAGCGGCGATTGAAGAAGCGGTGCCGGCCGGTGTGTTGACGGCAGCCTTGTATGTGCGTTTCCGATCACGCCAACAGCATACCTTCGCCGAGAAGATGCTTTCCGCCATGCGGCAGAAATTCGGTGGGCATGTGGAAGCTGGGGAAGGCGCGGGCGGCGCTGCGACCGGTACTAAGAAGACGTCTTAACGCCGCGAGCACAACTTTGAGGATCTTATGACGGCTCAATTAGCGGAGAAACCTACTGAAGCCACGCCACGCATTGGCAAACAAGGCGATCCTTGCGTGATGGTGATTTTCGGCGCAGCCGGCGATTTGACCGCTCGCATGTTGATTCCCGCGCTTTACAACCTCGCGCGTGCGGACTTGCTCTCGAAGGAGTTCGCGGTGCTGGGCGTAGCCCGGGCGCAGATGTCAGATGAGGATTTTCGTAAGCGGATACTCGAAGATGTGAAGCAGTATTGCGGCGATTGTGTGGAAGACTCCCTTTGGGAAAGCTTCTCGCGCCGCTTCTATTACTTTGCCGGGGATTTCAAAGACGACAAGCTTTTTCCCAAGATCAAAGATCAACTGGCGAAGATCGACCGCGATCACTCGACTCATCAGAATTTTTTCTATTACCTGGCGACGGCTCCGAGCTACTTCGGTCCTATCGTGGAGAAGTTGGCGGCGAATGCGCTGTTGGAGCAAAACGATGGTCACTGGCGCCGAATCATTATCGAAAAGCCGTTCGGTCACGATCTGGAGTCGGCGAAGATCCTTAATCAGCAAATTCTCAAAGTTGCTGACGAAAAACAGATCTACCGCATCGACCATTATCTGGGCAAAGAAACCGTTCAAAACATTATGGCGTTCCGCTTCGCCAACGGAATCTTCGAGCCCGTCTGGAACCGACGTTATATCGATCATGTGCAGATTTCCGTCGCGGAAACCGTAGGCGTGGAGGGCCGTGGCAGCTACTTCGACCAGGCCGGTTCGCTGCGCGATATGGTGCCCAACCACATCATGCAGCTGATCAGCCTCACGACGATGGAGCCGCCGATTTCGTTCGATGCGAATGCGGTGCGCGATGAGCAGGCAAAGATACTGCACGCGATCCAGCCCATGAGTGATGAAGAAGTTCTGACCAGGGCGGTGCGCGGCCAGTATGGAGAAGGAGGCATCGATGGAAAGCGCGTTCCCGCTTACCGCGCTGAAAAGGATGTTCCTCCCGATTCACGGACTGAAACTTACGTTGCCATGAAACTGCTCATCGATAACTGGCGATGGGCCGACGTTCCTTTCTATCTCCGCACCGGAAAACGCATGCCGGCCCGCAATACTCATATCGTGATCCAGTTCCGGCGCGCTCCATTTGTTTTATTCCGTGACACCTCTGTGGAACATCTCATGCCCAACCAGTTGGTGTTGCACATCCAACCGGAAGAGGGAATTTCCCTGCAGTTTGCCGCCAAAGTGCCGGGCCCGGTGATGCGCCTGGGAACCGTGGACATGAATTTCGAGTATCAGCAATACTTCGGAAAGCAGCCCAGCACGGGTTATGAACGCCTGCTGCACGACTGTATGATCGGTGACCAGACACTGTTTCAGCGCGCCGATATGGTGGAGGCGGGCTGGGCTGTGGTGAATCCGGTACTCGATCTTTGGAAGGCACTCCCGCCGCGCAACTTTCCAAATTATGCTGCCGGGACATGGGGGCCGAAAGACGCTGACGAATTGTTGGAGCGCGACGGCCGGCGCTGGAGGAACTTCGAGAAATGATCCTGGCCGGCGATATTGGAGGAACCAACGCTCGTCTCGCCTATTTTCAAACCCAGAACGGCAATCTCCGTCTGATCTCGGAGCATGTATATCCCAGCCCTGAGTATAAAGAATTGGGAGAGATCGTCTCCAAATTTCTTAAGGAGACGAACGCCCGGCCCGAAGCGGCCTGTTTCGGAATCGCTGGGCCCGTGCACAATGGCCGAGTGGAGACCTCAAATCTACCCTGGGTGATCGAGCAGTCCCGCCTGGCGCAACAGATCCAACTTCCTACCACTCTCTTAATCAACGATCTCGAGGCCAGCGCGTGGGGCATCGGCGCGCTAAACCCGCAAGACCTCACTCCTTTGAACCAAGTGAGCCTGGCCATCGGCAATCAAGCGGTGATCGCGCCTGGAACTGGTTTGGGTGAAGCCGGCTTGTTCTGGGATGGAACTCAGCATCAGGTTTTTGCTTGTGAAGGCGGGCACGCGGATTTCGCACCGCAAGGCGATTTGCAGATCGAACTCTTGCGCTTCCTGGCGGTTCGCCATGGCCATGTAAGTTACGAGCGCGTTCTCTCCGGGCCGGGGCTCGTGAATGTTTACGAATTTCTGCGCGGCAAAGGGTGCGCTGAGGAACCTTCCGGATTTGCCGCGCAAATTTCTGGAGGAAGTGCAGCGGCTGCCATTTCCCATGCTGCGCTCGCCGGAAGCAATCCTTTAGCTGTGGCTGCACTCGATCTCTGGATATCGGTTTACGGAGCGGAAGCCGGAAACCTGGCACTGAAAACGATGGCGACGGGAGGAATTTTCCTGGGCGGCGGAATCTCGCCTAAGATTCTTCCCAAGCTCATCGGACCTGTTTTTATGAAGGCTTTTCTGGAGAAGGGCAGACTGCGCCCGCTTCTGGAAGGCATTCCGGTGCAGGTTATCACCAATGACAAGGCTGGCTTACTGGGGGCGGCCCGCTGCGCGGCGACGAAGTCTAGCCCAGTTCTGGCAGGCGCGTCGTGAGCGCATCTGTCGAGGTTCGCAGGCTAACCACTCCGCAGGATCTTTTTCAGGGCGCCGCGGAGGAAGTGATACGGGCCGCTAACACCGCAATCGGGGGGCGCGGGCGCTTTGCGATTGCGCTTTCCGGCGGTTCGACTCCGAAAAGTCTCTATAATCTGATCGCAGCCAACGCCAGCGCGAGCCTCCCGTGGGAGAAAATATTTTTCTTCTGGAGCGACGAACGCCATGTTTCTCCCACTGATGCAGAAAGCAATTACCGCATGGCACAGGAGACCCTCCTGGCGAAGGTTCCGGTGCCGGCAGGCAATATTTTTCGCGTCCCTACCGAGAATCCGGATGCTTCCGCAGTGGCCGCAGCCTATGAACAGACTCTACGAAAATTTTGGCCCGTGGAGCGGGGGGAATTTCCCCGCTTCGATTTGATCCTGCTGGGTATGGGGCCAGATGGGCACTGTGCCTCACTGTTTCCCGAGACCGCCGCGTTAGAGGAGAAGTCGCGCTTGGTGGTGGCGAACTGGGTGGAGAAATTCAAAACCTACCGGATCACATTTACCCTGCCGGTGCTGAATGCGGCGCGGGAGGTGATGTTCCTGGTCAGTGGAACCGACAAGGCTCCTGCCCTGCGTGAGGTTTTGGAAGGGAAAGCCCCGGGTGAGAAATTTCCCTCGAAACTGGTCAGGCCGACTGATGGCAAGCTGATCTGGTTCGTGGATCGGGCGGCGGCGAGTGAATTGTCTACACCTGCCTAAACCTTGCAGATTGCGGTCCTCTATGCACGCCAGCCGCTGATCTCCTTCAGACCCTTGCCGCGGGCATGCTCAAAAAGCCGCACGCGATGGCGGGAGTGTTCGAACTCGTGGATATCGGCCCACACTTCGGCTCGCCAGCTCTTATCGTGGGTTGCGGAAGCTCCACAGGTGGCGCAACGGGTGTGCAGGCTGACCATCGAAGGGATCGCCACACTAGCACCAGGCAATTCCAGAAAGATGCAGCGAACTTCCTGGATCTCTTCGTTTTCATCGAGCAGGTGCTCATACCGCAACAAATAGCTGAATCCCAGCTTTTGGGCCTCGACTTCGGCCTCGTCCCGGGTGTGAAAAGGGCCATATTCAGCCCGCAGTTGCTCGGTCGAATCGCAAGCCATCCAGAAAATCTCTTTATATGCCATGCCATCGCGCCTGGAGTTGAAAACCCCGCCAATTTCTTGCGCTTCGCTTAGGGTCGAGGCTGACGATGCAATTTAGGGGCCGACCCCAAAAATCGGCAATCCATTTTTTTCAATAGGTTACGAAGTCGATCTTCTCCGTCTGACCGAGTAGAAGAAACCTTTTGCAGAAAACGGCCCGCGACGCTGGAAGCCTTGCCGCGAGCAGCCGAAAACAAAGGCTCTTACCGTAGCTAGCCAGATTGCAGCCATCCTCGTTGGTGACTTTCTCAAAACCCGGCTGCTAGCCGGCTGCGGCCCGCCGTTCCACGGTGAAGTCCGGACGATCCTCCCCCAGCCAGTTCTTTCCACCATGGCTGGCGACATACATAGCTAGCTCCAGGCGGCTCCAAACCCCCAGCTTGTCGAAGGTACTTCGCAGGTGATTCTTAATCACCTGCTCAGTGGTGCCCAGAAGTTTGCCTATTTCACGATTCGTGAGGCCTTGCCAGACCAGGTCGGCGACTTGAATTTCCTTTGTGGTCAGACGCTCTCGCGGCATCATTGAATCACCTCCCGATTCTCGAAAGCGGCAATCGCCAGCTTCACCCGCTTGCGCCCATCGCGAATCCCTGCCCGAAGAAAGAGCGTGCGCAGGTGCTGCTTTACGGTGCGTGGACTGATGCTCAACTGGCCGGCGATTTCCTTATTGCTGCATCCCTGGAC
>JBAVUV010000603.1:0-12858 GCA_049696955.1 Candidatus Sulfotelmatobacter sp.
TCACGCAGTATGACTGGCCGGGTAACATTCGCGAACTGCAGAACGTTATCGAACGTGCGGTTGTGTTGTCACAAGGACCCATTCTGCGGCTGGGCCGCGACCTCTTGCCTTTTTCCAACGATGACCCGGAACCCGCACATGAGGTTGGGGATGGAACTTCTTCTGATAAGCCAAAGTCCGAAGGAGATCTTAATGCCCACCTCTCATTGCAACAGGTGGAGAAGCGGCACATCGTTGAAGTCCTGGCAAAAACAGAATGGGTGATCGAAGGCCCTCGTGGAGCTGCCAAACTTCTAGGCCTGCACCCCAATACTCTCCGCAGCCGCATGAAGCGGCTTGGGATCGGGCGTTCTTTGTCACGGCGCCCCCACGAAATATCGCAGCCACGATCCTCCAACTAGCCGCTCCCACGAAAATTCGTGGATTCCCCGACCGTCAATTCAAGTTTGTGATTCTCCATTCCTTGCCTAAGCAACCACATAGCCTTTTCTGCTTGCGCTGTTGTCTGTGGCATATCGCTTGCTCTGGCACAGGAGTCTTCGGAGGAAACATCCCCAGTGCTCAGAATTTCGGTCACCAGCGACTCAGAGGTCTCGATCCATTTCCAATTGGAAGGTAAACTCATCGGCCCCTGGGTAGACGAACTGCGGCAATTGAGCAATACCGCTCTCTTAGAGAACAAAACTGTAACCCTGGACCTCAAGAAGCTTTGGTTTACCGACTTGGAGGGAGCTGGTCTGCTGCGCGAACTTCACCAGAGACAAGTCTCGCAAATCAACTGCTCTCAATTCATCACCCAACAACTGCTCGCCGTTCATCAGCCAACAATTGAAGAAGAGGCACCAACGATGACCGCAACCTCTGAGAAAGCTCTGCCGGTTGAGAATCAAACCTGGTCCCGGAAGGCTCGCGGAGCCAACGTTACTAAAACGAATTCCGGGGAATCATGCCTAATCTATCGCGTGCTAAACGGAGAGAGCGAGTGCTTCTACGAGCTTGTGCGACCTTACGAACGCGCCATATTTCTTGCTGCCTTGTCGCTGGTCAGGAACGAGGCCGACGCCGAAGATATCGTTCAGGAGGCAGTCCTCAAAGCATTTAAGGGTCTTCATAGTTTTCGACAGGAAGCGAAGTTCAGCACGTGGCTGATTCAGATCACTCTCAACGAAGCGAAGATGAGGTTGCGAAAGGATCGCCGCTATCTTTATGAGTCGATAGAGGAAGGTCAACGCGGCGAGGATGGCGACTATATCCCGAAAGACTTCGCCGACTGGCGAGAGATACCATCAGAAGCGTTGGAACAGAAAGAGCTTCGCGAGGCACTTATTAAAGCTCTGAATTCACTCCCTGAAAGATATCGTACCGTGTTCGTATTGCGGGACGTGCAGAAACTCAGTATCGTCGAAACAGTACAAGCGCTGGGCATTAGCGAAGCCAGTGTGAAGACGAGGCTCTCCCGCGCCCGCCTGAAGATGAGGGATGCGTTGGTGCCTTCTGAAGTGTCTTTCTGACTTATTGCCGGTGCGTGCGAAGCACATGCCGCCAAGTTGCGGTAAATAGATTCAAGACAATCGACGAGAAGAATCAAGGAGACACCCCCCTTGACGATTGCGAGCGGCGTGCGAAAGAGGCGCGGCTTTGATCCGAGGGTCTTCCTTGCGACGATCGGCGAATGCCGTAGACTTTTGACGTTCCGAAAAGGCAAATACCGTTCGACTCGAAGCCTAACTGTGAGATGGTGCGACATCGAAGCTCATGAGCGCTGTTGATTCATCCGTATAAATGGCAAACACTGTGTAGAGCTTTGTAAGCAACATCAGATCCTGTGTTTTTTTATTCAAGTTCAATAACTTGATCGCACCACCCCTGAGAAGTGGCTTCGACGTTGCTCGCGATCAGCTGGCCGAGACCAAAGCTGTCGAAGTACGTTACTCCGCTAAGATCGAGAACGATATTCTTACGCAGGCTGTCGAGCAGTCCACGAACGGTGTCTCGAAGGGATGGCCCGGAAGCTCCTAAAGTTAAGCGTCCCGCTACCTGCAATATCGTTGCATTTGTGGCTTCACGAACATTGATTGTCAAACTCATAATAGAACCTCGTTTCTTTCCTGTACTCGCCTGCTGGGTGTTTGGCCCGTCTCCTAGGTGTTGGGAGCCGACAACTCTAGCTCCGCATGGAGCCAATCGTCCGTGTCAAATCCATGAATTCCACCCCGCTCGACATAAATCTCGTATGCCCGCAACTGAATCGCGTCGGCGGCTGGAGTTCTTGTTACCTGCTTTGCCCGCACGTCCGAATTCGACTCGCTTGTAGATGCCTTACCGGGGTCCGCGGCCAAGTTCTTTGCTTTCATGTTTCGTTCTTCCCCTCTCACATTTGCTTTGTAGCGCAAGACGAAATGCCTACAGGCGACAGTCATTATTTGTAAATCATCGATTGGATGTTCGTAGGTCGCAGGAAGTTACATGCGGAGCCATCGGCCATCTCGATCGATGAGAGTGTCGGGGCCTTTCATCGTGTAACTTATTTCACACCCTTGACTCTAACGTCTGTGAGAAATAAGGGTCCTGAAAATCCAGCCTGGAAGTTATGATTCGGCACATGCGCGTAAGTTCGCGGCTTTTCGCTTCGACGGCGCTGATGCTGCTGGTATCGTTAGCAAGCCAGGGGCAAGCCGCCAGGGGCGTGCATCCGGGAGCCTATGTGGATGCCACAGATCTGGGAGACTCAATCAACCTCTCGGGCGATTGGGCCTTTCAACCAGGCGACGACTCCCGGTGGTCCCGCCCGGATTTCGATGACTCACATTGGCGCATCATCTCCACGCAACAGTCGTGGCAAGACCAAGGAGTAAGCCGGCCTCGCGACTTTTTTTGGTATCGCCTGCATGTGAGATTACCGCTTCAGCACGCTCCCCTGAGTCTCTTGTTCGGCTATTCGGCCTTTCCATACGAAGTTTACGTCAATGGCCAGTTCGTCGGACGTTTTGGCCGGTTACCGCCTGACGAGAGAGTGGATGGAGCTTTGGTCCGCGTTTTCGAAATTCCTCCCTCGGCTGCAAGTGGTGACATTACCATTGCTATCCGCTTTCTGTGCTGGTGGCGATGGGAGTCGCGTTATATCTGGGGCGGAATTGTTGGGGAGCGCGGCTTGGTGCTGGGCACTACGCATGCCATAAATGACGAATACGGTGCGTGGCAAAGCCAAAGGCGCTATGAGTGGTTGCCGGATTTTAGCGTAGGGTTCCTATCGATTCTCCTCGCAGCCGGATTGCTCGTTCTCTACCGAACTCAGCGTAAGCAGAGCGAGTACCTCTGGATAACGGCCTATTTCGCCTCGGTAGCCGGTTGGATCTTCGTCAACGATTTCCAGTCGATATCCCCCATCTCAATTCAAGCCATAAAGTATCTCGACGTTGGCTTGATGGCTGTTAGTGAAGTATTGCTGCTACAGTTCGTTTTTGCATTTCTACGTCAGTCTATTCCACTCTGGTTGCGCATCTATCAGCTATCGCTGTTGGGGCTCCCTCTGGTGGTTGCGGCGTATTTCGCCGGTTTAATCAGTCTGAGTGCCTCTGACTTGACTGTGTTGCTCTGGGGGCTACCCTATGCCTTTGTAATTCCTGTTCTCCTGTTTTGGCGGTATATTCGCGGACTTAAAGAAGCCGGATTCCTTGTTATTCCTCTCCTTCTCGTTAATCTGAACGGAATCTTGAATAGTCTGGCGTGGCTGCTTTATGAACTCAGGCTACGGGACACCGACGCGGATTTCGTTCCTACTTTCCAATTAGGCCCAATTCCCATCAATATTGGCCAAATTGATGGCCTGCTGTTCGTTCTGAGCATCGCCGCTGTGCTCTTGCATCGCTTCCACAAAACCAGCCGTGCGCAAGAGCGGGCTCAAGCGGAGTTGGAGGCCGCCCGCAACATGCAAGAGGTGATGCTGCCCCAACCACTCGGTTCGACACCTGGCTTCGCAATTGAGGCTGTTTACATACCGGCACAGGAAGTTGGCGGCGATTTCTTCCGGCTGTTCCCGGGCGCGGATGAATCTCTTCTTGTCGTCATCGGTGACGTCAGCGGCAAGGGTGTCAAGGCCGCTATGCTCGTAAGCCTCATCGTCGGACTGCTGCAGAAGATCGTTGAGATCACGCGCGAGCCTAGCGGCATCCTTAGCGACTTGAACACTTCCCTCTCTGGGCACACTGGTGGCTCGTTTGCGACCTGTTGCTGCGCCTTGATAAGGCCGGACGGTCATTTGCGGATCGCGAATGCGGGCCATCTTTCTCCGTACTGCCATGGACGCGAACTGGAGACCCCGGGTGCATTACCCTTGGGTATAGCTCCCGACACCACCTACGACCAGGTTGACTTTAGTCTCGGGCCCGGTGATCGCGTGGTATTGCTGTCCGACGGTGTCGTAGAAGCGCGTAGCAAGTCCGGCGAACTCTATGGCTTCAAGCGCTTTGGCGCCATCAGCATCGAACCTGCCGACCAGATTGCTATGGCGGCGCAACGCTTCGGGCAGGAAGACGACATTACTGTGCTGAGCGTGGAATTACAACCGCTGCAACTTTGATTTAGAAAGTAGGCATTGAGTGCGGTCTCGCTGGATTTGTCCGCTACCATGCAGCAGCACGGATTTCCTCTATCGATTTGCAGTGAAAGTCATGGACGTTAACGAGACGCTCGATCTTCAACAGAAAGTCGCACGCCTGCAAGCACTTCTCGAAGTGAGCCGGCGCATCCACGCAACCATACAACTGGACGAGGTGTTGCGTGTTGCTCTGGAGATCGTAGTGCGCGAACTAGAGATGGATGGCGCATATTTCACCTCCTTTCCGTTTTCTGAAGGCCGTATTCCGCCGCATAGTCTCCCGAATCCGGACGGGTCCGAACTGGGCGGTGGAAGTTTTCGTTTTGCACTTCGGGGCAAAGCCGGCGAGCTGTTAACGGAGCTCGTTGTAATCCCGCGCGAAGGTACGCCACTGAGGCTTGAAGAGTCAGATTTCCTTGAGCAGCTCACTCTGCAAATCGCAATTGCCATTGAGAATGCTCGAAATCACGAGCGGATCATACATTTGCAACGGGTTGAGCAGGACTTGGCCAGTGCAAGAGCCATTCAACGTAGTCTGCTGCCGTCGTCGGTGCATGCAGTAGCCGGCTATGAGACTGCGATCCGTTCAATTTCATCCTATGAGGTCGGTGGAGATTATCTTGATTCGTTGCGGGCTCCGTCAGGTGACCAGATTATGATTGTGGCCGATGTTGCTGGCAAAGGGCTGACGTCCGCGATGATTGCGAGTTCATTCCGGGCGGCCTTTCGCGCGATGATTATGGCAGGTGTACCGCTCGTCGAAGTCGCCCAGCAGTTGAACGCGTTGTCTTATGCGGAAGGACCGGAAGCACGGAGCCGGTATGTGACGGCGATACTTTTTCGTCTGGATCCAGAATCCAACTCACTGGAAGTTGTGAATGCCGGTCACAATCCAGCCTTGCTATGGACTACACCGGCGCACGGTCCGGCATTGCTAGGAGCCAGCGGGACTCCAATCGGTGTGCAGCCTTCGGCTCAGTATGCGAGCGAAAAGTATGAACTAGAAGAGGGAGCCCGGCTGCTTGCCTACACAGACGGGCTGACGGAGGTGTTCAGGGGTGACGAGGAGTTTGGTTTAGACCGCTTGATCGATACATTTCGTGCTGGTCCGTTGGACGCAGAAGCAGCACTCGACCACATCTGGACTACACTTGAAGCATTCACGACAGAGCCCGAGCAGAGAGACGATATGACTGCGCTGGTGCTTCTGCGGAATGGATGAGACGAACATATGGACAAGGACGTGCTTGAGGTCTTCGTGTTGAGCCTGCCGTCGAAGCTCGGTCACGAAAAGGTGGCTATGAGCACAGCAGCGAGCGTAGCTAAGCTAATGGGATTCTCTGAGGACCGAATTGAGGATCTGAAGACCGCTGTCGCGGAAGCCTGCATTAACTCGATAGAGCACGGTAACCGGATGGATGAGTCTTTGAAAGTGGGAATAATCCTTTCGATGACAGCGACGACGCTTGAAATCAGGGTCTGCGATCAGGGGAGCGGTCTAGGTGCAAAGACTCCACCCCCGGACATTGATTCAAAGATGGGTGGTGAGGAGAACCCTCGTGGCATGGGAAAGTTTCTGATCCAGGCGTTGATGGATGAAGTGGAGTGGATCGACTCTCAGCCGACTGGCAGTTGCGCGCGCTTGGTGATCCATTTGAAGAAGCCGGACGGGGGAGTAAATGCAGAATAGGACAACCAGCGTCAGAGTGAGCGAGACAGCAGGACCTTCCGGCAAGCCCATAACGGTTTTGCGCTTTTCAGGAGATATTACCAGTGCCTCGAAAGAGACAGTGCTTGGCACCTATCAGGGTCTGCCACCCGAGGTGAAGCGTATCCTGTTGGATCTCTCGAAGGTCGAGTACATTAATTCGAGTGGGATCGCGCTTATCATTCAGGTGCTGATCGAAGCACGCAACACCGGGCAGTCGGTCCAAACTTTCGGTCTATCCGATCATTTTAGGAAGGTTTTTACTATGGTCGGCATGACGAAATATACAGATCTTCACGCCGACGAGTTATCGGCATGCGCTGCATTCACGGAATAGTTTGTGAGGCAAACGGCACCCCCGCAGCTGACCGTTACTTAACGTTTCTTCATAGTGCAAGACCCAATAGTGAGCGTTTGGTCTGGTTGAAGGAGTGGGATACTCTCGATCTCCGGGTTTCGGCGAACTAACGTCTATTTCTCTGGGAGCCAGGAGGGGATACTCAACCTTGTGCCGTCGAACACAATCCTGCATGATCGCTTCCGAGTCATAGCTGACGGCGGCCAGTCTAAGGCCCTGCAGCTGGAACTTTTCTCGCGCTTGCACCTCTCAGTATTGGCGGGATCTTCCCAGAATGGCACTTTGCCCAGGGCCACCCACTCCACCTGAATTTGCTGGCCATCCGCTGCTCGGATGTGCGGACGATAGCCCACGCTTCGAGCTGTGCAGAGCGCTTTCTTATACGCCGCATCCGCTTGCTGGAGTTCTTCCGTGGTTGTGGCGCTACTAACCGAAGACAATGCGGACAGAATCTCTGTCTTCAACGTTGCGAGGTTAATGCTCCCAGGGAGTGCTCTGCGTTCTCCTATCGCTTCCATGTCCCCTTCCGAATCGATATTCGTTCGCACGGTGACGACTTGCGCCATACGTAGCTTCACCACGTCCGATGCTTTTCATTCACTCAAAGTTACGCGCCCTAACTTCGGTATCCGAAAGGAATGAAACGTTTGCCCTGGGGCGCCGGTGCGACCGAGCTGCGCGAGTTCTCCGGCAAACAGTGGACTCGTAGGGGATTTTCAGGTGGAGGTGGCGATTTATGGGTCCCCGGTCAAGCCGCGGCCGGCAAGCCTTTTTTACTGACGAACTGCTTTCCCGGCAGAACCGCTTCCACTGCATTCAACAGCTCAACGGCGGCATCCGTCTTCGCGACGTAGCCCGTTGCACCAGTGGCCAAGGCTTCGCGTGCCACCTCAGGATCGTGGTTTCCGGTCAAGAACATTAATTTGGAATCGGGTGAGACCAAGCGGATTTGTCGAGCAGCTTCGATCCCATTCAGCTTCGGGAGGCGTATGTCCAACACCACATGCGCTTCCGCGAAATCGCGGAAGGGGTTGCGTCGTTGCGCAACCAGCAACAGAAGGAGCGCTCCCGGCACGAGAACACGTTGGAACTCGAATCGAAGATTCATGCGCGAATGGACGGATGTCATCGCGAACTGGGAGCGCAGATTCGGGCCATTGTTGGCGGCGCCTCTAACGGACGAGGATTGAGGCTCGCTGCCAAGGCGTAGCTGCCAGGCGACGAAGAGCCGAGTCGCAGTGCGGAAATTCCTCGGCAATTGCCGGGAACTGCCAACATCGGTGCGCCGAGTCGCGCTTCCGATCTTGCGGTAACCCCGAGGGAACCACAAGCGTCGTGTCCCAAAAATAATATGCAAACACTTGTCGCTCATTGCATCAACAAGCCTACTGTCGTCGATGTAGAGCGCATTGTATTAACAATCGCTCTTTGGGACGGGCCAAGCCACGCAAAATCGGCCTGAGCGATATCGAGCTCCACCTGCAGATCATTAAGATCGGCAAGCGATGCAACCGATCCCTGTGGCCCGCCAGCTGCAGCACTCGCAAATTGTGCCGTGATCAATTCGCCCTTTTCCCCTGTGCGATCAAGAATTGTGCCCGTGACTGGCGCGCGAATCACTGTTGCATCGAGCTGTGATTTAGCGTAGTCCAGTTGGCCCTGGGCCTGAATCAGCGCGCCTCTGCGCGCGCGCGATTTCTTCCTGCCGCGGCCCGATCTTCATCAATTCAAATCCACGTTGTAATGAATTGACGCGCTGCTGATCGGCCGCAAGCTTGGCCGTCGCGTCGTCGAGCTGTTGCCGCGAAACCACGCGCCTTCTGAACTCAGACGGCGTAAGACCGCAAAATCTCTTAAATTCGCGATTGCAGTGGCTGCGATCCATATTTCCTAACTTCGCTCGAATCTCTTTCACGCTTAAGAATTTGTCCCCCAGCATTCTCTGGGCCTCTCGCATTCGCAATGTTCCAACGTAATACGACGGCGATTGAGATGTCTCGCGTTTGAAAAGATGACAGAATCGCCAGCGAGATAGATTCACAGAACGTGCCAGGTCAGCGATTGATGTATGCGCAGACAGGCTGGCCCGGCAACTCGGCAATAATGGCTTGGATTCTACGGTCCATGTGCGGGTCTCACAATACGATGCGCCAGAATCAAGAACGTCGCGCAGACTGGATAAGATGTTGGTCAACTAACTTAATAGTGATTAATTTTCCGGAGCGTGTCTTCTTATACGTTACTTTTTAAAGTACGGACATAAACGAGTTTCATTGTAACTATTCAGGAGCTGGACACTCTTACAGTCACACGAGTGAGGCGTGGAGATACTCACGCAGCGCTATCGTGCATCTTCTCAAAGGAGTCCGACAATGCTTCCTGCTGTTCGAAAGTCCTTCCCTCTCGGAAACGAACTGAATGTGTCCGCTCTGCGGTCGCGCATGTTCTCCTCCGCTAAGCTACTCATCTTGGCCAGTGCGGCGGTGATGAGTGGTCTCGCACCATCAACATCGCTTGCGCAATCAACTGTGGCGGCTCAGCCATCCTTGTCCCCCGAGGTGATAGCCCTGCATCGTCTCGTGAAGCGTCCTGTTGCAAAGTCGACGGAGACGGTAGACGTAGTTGAGAATTCGTCCGGGGTCAACTCGGCACAAGGGTTCGGAGCCTTAGCGCGCGATCAGGGGCACCCCGGCTGCGACCTGTTTCCCGCGCCTGCGAATATCGGCACGAATGTAGGCCTTTCGTACTTCGGTCCCCCGCCTTCCACAATCAACCAGAGCCTGGTCGGTCCCGTGCAGTTGCTCAACACCGGGCAAGTCGACGCCACTCCTGGCACGATTACCATTCCTCTCTATAAGGGAACGGTCAAGAGCACCGGCAAGACGGCCTGGTACATCCTAACTGATGTTTCTGATGAGGGAATTGCCCAGGAGCTTGGCCTGAACTTTTCCGCAAAGATGAAGAACATCAACACCGCCGCCAGAACCGGTAACCTGGGTCCCGATGGAAACATCATCTTTGACAAGGGCACGGTCAATTTCGCCCCGGAACGGAATATTGTTCCCGGACCGGACGGTGCCGAGTTTCCCCCGAAGTCCTTTGCACCCGGCGAGATCGGGGATGCGAACTACAGCCCCTTCGTCACTATCGTTAATGGCGGAGGCGTGGTCTACAACGCGCCGATGATCGCCTACGACGTCGACGCAAGCGACATCAACTTCCCTAACGGCCACGTCGACTATACCAAGGTTCATGACGCGGTCCAGGCGATCGATCCCATCAACATGACCGTCACTTTGGCACTCGTCAACGGCTTCAGCTTCGGCCGCCCGGTGTGGTACATCTCGATGGACGCCAGTATCCCGCTTGCGGCCGCGATCGAGCACAACACGTACGCTCCACTAATGGGTAAGCTTCTGCTGGGCAATGACGACAGCGCCGGAAGCCCGATCGAGCGCATCTTCATCGCCACCAACGGCACGGAAGGTTGCGATAATCCTAAGCGTCAAGGACTCTCAGCAGACCTGAACGATGGACACAGGCCGAACAACACATTGGGAGGAATTCCGACACTCGCTCTTGATTACAGCCCGGCCTGGGACGCGAACTTGTACACGTGGACTGAGGAGGCCATTTCCAAGGGCTATCGCCAGCAACTTCGTGAAGAGTTCCAGATTCTCACCTACGCGCAAGATGGCTTGATCACCGGAGCTTCTGCTACTCTGCCGTTCGGCAGCGCTGGCTTCTCCATCAATTGCCCAATCGTCCAAAGATTGGATTAATCAATAAGACTTTTCCTTGACGGGATTGTTCAAACATGACGACGTCAGGTATGAACAATCCCTCTTCTTCCTTCAACAACCAATGTGACCGGGCATCTTGCTCCCTTAAGAAGTTCGATCAGCGCTTAAGCGTAAGCCTACGGGCTACTTTATTCACCGCAAAGTGAATAAAGTAGCGCCGCGCTGTAACTTTTCCGCAAAACACTTGTCATATGGGCACTCCATAGGAGGAGTGCCTCGTCATGTCCAATTTCGCCGTTCGAGCCCAAAGGGCCGCCAGAGTTCACTTCAGTCGAGCTTGGGGATCCTTCGGAGGAGCAAATAACCAAGAAAGGCAAGAGATGTGACACGTTGCCAGTAATTAGGTTGCGATTCGTGTTAGCGCGAGCACGCACAGTTTTCGGAGGTCGGAAGTGCTCCCAATGAACGTTCTTGTTTTGGTGGTTGATAGCGTAGTAAAGCTTCCTGCAGAAGCAAACGGTGCCATCGTTATTGGCGGTTCGAGTGCCCGATTTACGCGGCGTATTTCTGGGCCAAAGCTGGCGCTCGCGCTGCCATTCATCATGACTGCGGCATCGGTCGAGATGAGGCGGGGGTCAGAGGTCTGCCTTGGGCGGAACAACATGGCATGGCTATGGCGGCCGTCGCGACTGACAGCGCCCGCGTCGGCGACGCCGCAGACATGCTCCAACGCGGGACCATCAGTCGTGTCAACAGACTTGCGGCCATGTGTGGCGTAGAGATCTTCCATTTGCCCTGCACGAGGTGAACGGTATCTGTACAGGAGCGGCAGTAATCCTCTGAGGTGTGGCTCATGCTGTGCCCTCCCGTGGGAGTTCCGCGCCGGTCGTGAAGGTCGCGCCTAACACGATGTTTCCTCTTGGGAGGAGCGTGCAGTGGCGACGACCGAGCCGCCGCCACTGCGTTCGCTATTGCATCAGGCGCGCAATGGTATGCGAGTCATTGAAGACCGTTCTCGATGCCAGCTTACCCTCCGGACGGCCCACACCTTAGAGTTGAGACCATCCTCCGTCTACCGGAAGCTCTATTCCCGTCGTGTAGGTTGCGTCAATCGCCAGGAATGCCACGGCTTTGGCAATTTCCTCCGGCTGGCCCATACGCTTCATCGGAACGCTTTGCGCCATCTGAATGTAGACCTGATCTGCCGCCTCCTTCGGCATTCCTACCTTCTGGAGTATGTCCGTCGCTTCAATTGGCCCCGGGCTCACCGCATTGACACGTATTCCACGGGGCGACAGCTCACTAGCAAGGCTCCGAGTAATGGAACGAAGCGCTGCTTTAGCGGCGCCGTAAGCGCTCAATGGCGCCACCGCCTTCACGTTGGCCATCGAAGTGGTAAAGACCACCGAACTTCCTTCCGCCATGAGCGGCACCAGTTTCTGGACGATGAAATACGGTCCCTTCGCGTTCAGGTTCAGCATCTCGTCGTAAACTTCCTCCGTCACCTGCTCAAATGGGATAAATCGACCATATCCCGCGTTGACGAACAGCACATCGAGCTTGCCGAACGTCTCCTTGACCTTCTGAGCTAAGGCTTCCATATCGGGAAGCGAGGTCGCGTCGCTGTGGATTACGACAGCGTTATCGCCAAGCTCAGCCTGAGCCGTCTTGATCGTTGCAGAGGTGCGCCCAGTCACGATCACGCGGGCACCTTCGTTGATGAATAATTTGGCAGTCGCCAAGCCGATGCCGGTGGTTCCGCCTGTGATAAGTGCTGTTTTTCCTTTGAACCGATCCATGTTCTCTCCTGTGTTTATCTGTCTCGAAGCGTTACATACTCGAGAGTACGATAATGACAGCTGCGATGCAAGGAGTTTCGTACGCAACGGTAACTAATATTGAAAAGCGCGCCCGAGGACGTCCAAGAGGCTTTATCCCCGACGAAGCGCTCGACCGCGACCGGCGCTCCTTCAGGACCCCGCGCTCAAGGATGCTGGGCTAGACAAGTCGATACCTGAGACCTTGACGACGGCCTGCCACGCGGCTTCTTGGCTGGCGCGATCGTGGAGGTGAGGGTGACGCTGCGCCTCAATTGGGCCGGTGAACTTCCCTTGAGCCGGGGCGAAGAATTGCCCTGAGACGTCGGTTCCGAGCGCCTAATTTATGAAATGGTGAATTGCCTCGTTTGCGTTATCTTGAAATGAAGTATTTTTCAAATCAGTAAAAAAGGTGCTCTGGTCCACCATGTCCCCTGATAACTTACCCTCTTTACTGGCATAAAAAACGCCACTTTTATACCGCTCATCCGAAATGGCATCTACAAAACGTTTTGCACCTACTTCCAGCGTATGCACCATTCCGCCCATCAATGGGAATACGATAGGCATCATCAAATACTTCAACATAAACCGCATTGCCGGGGGAAGACTATTTGGCGCCTGAGTTCCTTTTG
>JBAVUV010000604.1:0-3817 GCA_049696955.1 Candidatus Sulfotelmatobacter sp.
CTAATACAGACGTCAACTCTCCAGTGGCGAAGCCGCACTCGCACATGGTTGAGCCGAAACCGCCGCACTCATTCACGCTTCTGATCCGCGCGGACCAGACATCGTGGGTTTCAATCTTTGCCGACGGCCAGCCCGTTGCCAAAGAAACTCTGATCGCGCCCGCCCACACTTCAGTCCGGGCCAATCACGACATTACCGTCAGGGCAGGCAACGCCGCCGGCATCAGCTTTATGCTCAATGGCAAAGAAATCCCCGTGAACGCCAGCCCTGGAGAAGTTCGCATTTTTACCTTCGACGAATCAGGTCTGCGATCTTCCGCCGAGCCGCAACCCGCCAACACCGTTCGCTAAGTCGCGTCGCAAATCCAATGTTCCTCGGCCGCTTCATTCCTCGCCGAATTTTCTTAAATCTTCCGGCACCTCCGCCAGGGCGACCGCGTTTTTAACCTGAACCATTTCCCGGACTTTTTCCACCACGTCGGGATTGGCCAAAGTAGTAATGTCCCCGGTGTTTATATTATTGGAGAGCGCTGCGAGAACCCGCCGCATGATCTTGCCGGACCGCGTTTTTGGCATATCCGGAACGATTAAAACTCTACGCGGCCGGGCGATTTTGCCGATCATGGTTTCGATAGCTTTGTTCACTTTGTCGATGATTGCTGGACTCGCCTGCACACCGGGTCGCAGCGCGATATAAACCTCAGGCACGCGGCCTTTAATTTCGTCCACCACCGGCACCACCGCCGCTTCCGCCACCTCGGGAACCGTCAGGCACGCAGACTCGATCTCTTTCGTGCCCAGCCGGTGGCCGGCAACATTGATGACGTCATCCACGCGCCCCAGGATCCGGAAATAGCCATCCGGGGCCAGCACTGCGCCGTCCGCCGCAAAATACGGCCAGTCATGCCAATCCTTGCTGTTGCGATCCTTGCAATATTTGCTGTAGTACTGGCTGACGAAACGGTCGCGATCGCCCCAGATGGTCTGCATAATCCCGGGCCAGGGGTTGCGGATGCAAATGTTTCCCGCTTTCCCCGATCCGGCCGGAATTTCTTCGGAATTCTCGTCCATAATCGTCGGATAGATTCCGGGCATTCCCGGACCTGCGCTTCCCGGCTTCATCGGATCTATGGCCGGCTTTGTGCTGCACAAAAATCCTCCGTTTTCGGTTTGCCACCAGGTGTCGACAATCACCGCCTCCCGCTTCCCTACTGTCTCGTAATACCAGCGCCAGACCTCAGGCTCAATGGGTTCTCCTACACTGGTCATGTGCTTGAAGTGGTAGTTGTATTTACCCGGTTCATCGTGGCCGGCCTTGCGCAACATGCGAATCGCCGTTGGAGAGGTGTGAAAAATGTTAACGTCCAGACGCTCGGCGATTCTCCACGCCCTCCCGGCATCGGGATAAGTGGGAACGCCTTCGTAAAGAACACTCGTAGCGGCCAATGTCAAAGGTCCGTAAACAATATAGGAATGACCGGTGATCCAACCGATGTCGGCCATGCACCAGTAAACGTCCTCAGGATGAATATCCTGAATGTATTTCGAAGTGCCGGCAACATAGGCGAGATAGCCGCCGGTTCGATGCTGGCAGCCCTTGGGTTTTCCGGTGCTCCCGCTGGTATACATCAGAAACAACGGTGCCTCTGCATCCATGGGAAGGGGAGGAACGATCTGACCTGAATACTGCGGCAGAATCTCGTCCACGAAAACATCGCGCCCTTCGACAAAGGGAGAGGCGGACGCATTCTTGCCCGCATGCCGCCTCCAGACCAAAACCTTATCTACGTTTTGACCTTCCTTCCTGGCTTCGTTCAATGCGATGTCAGCGCCCGCTTTGTGGTCGATCATCTTGCCGTTGCGATAGTAACCATCCATCGTGATGAGGACACGGCTCCCGGAATCGGCGGCACGCATTCCGCAAGCCTCGCCGCTAAATCCGCCGAACACGACAGAATGAATCACGCCCAGACGAGCGCAGGCCAGCATGGTAATCGGCAACTCGGGCACCATGGGCATATGAATGGTGACGCGATCTCCGCTCTTCAGGCCGCAGAAATCCCGCAACAGGGCCGCGAACTCATTCACTCGCACATAGAGTTCGCGGTAGGTGACGGAAGCAGTCGCTTCTGATTCCGGCTCCGGCACAAAGATGAACGCAGCTTTATTTTTGTATTTCGCGAGATGACGATCGACGCAGTTGTAGGAAGCGTTGATCTTGCCACCTACGAACCATTTCCAGAATGGCGGATCGCTGGTGTCGAGCGTGGTGTGCCAGTACTTGTCCCAGCTCAAGAGGTCGGCGTATTCGCGAAAACATTCCGGAAAGTACTTCTCGCTGAAGCGCTCCATTACGCCGGGATCAGTCAGATTCGCCTGTCCGACAAATTTCGCTGAAGGATAATAGTATTCTTCTTCCCGCCAATGAACTGCGATCTGAGCTTGAGTAGTCTCGACTGCTTCTTTGCTCTTTTCTCGAACTTCAGCCATGTTCATCACACTCTCTCATGCAGGATTTTGTATTGTGGGAAATGCCGTTCAGGTAAGATTCTAAGCGAATTGTCGTGCAATTCTTAAGACAAGCCGCGGCGCTGGCTCTACGTACGAAACCTCAGCTAGGAACAATGTAACCCCGCCACGCGCGGAATGGCGTACACAGGTCTGCCGCTGCTCGAACCTATGGTGTTCGCGATACGAGCCTGCTCGCAGAGTCCAGAGGTCCTGTCAGGCCGCCGGCGTGGCACGTCCTCCGGCCTCATCCCAAATGCGTGTAGACCGCGTTTCGCGCAGCAGCAAGCTCCCTACAATAAACGTCATACCGGCTACGATCATAGGATAGTAGAGGCCGGCATAAATATTGCCGGTTTCCGCTACCAGCGAGAGACCAATGAGCGGCAACAATCCTCCGAATACACCATTGCCAATGTGATAGGGCAAAGAAAGCGATGTGTACCGAATCTTCGCCGGGAAAGCCTCAATCAAGTAGGCGGCGATCGGACCATAAATCAGGCATACGTACAGAACCTGTATAAAAACCAGCACCACGAGCATCGTGCGATCTGGATTGGAAGCTTCTTTGGCAGGCACAAGTGCTCCAGTCGCGTCTGTGGTCATAGCGGCCAGGCCGATGGCGCCGGTCACTTTGTTGCGCGAGGATTTGACCGTCACGACATTATTCCCCGCGGCGCGCTGCATGGCCTTATAGATTGGAATGTAAGTCAGTACTCCAAGCAGACAGCCCGCCATCATAAGTTTTTTTCGGCCGATCCGGTCGGACAGCGCGCCCACCACCGTGAAGAACGGCATGCCCAGCAGCAGTGCGATGGCCACCACGATGTTCGCGGTTTTGACATTCACTTTCAATATGGTCTGCATATAGAAGAGCGCGTAAAACTGCCCCGTATACCAGATCACACCCTGTCCCGCCGTCGCTCCGAAGAGCGAAATCAGCACGTTCTTCAGATTGGGCCACTTGGTGAAGGCATCCTTCAGCGGCTGCGTCGAAGTCATTCCGGCACTCTTGAGTTCAGCGAAGATCGGCGATTCCTTCATCTTCAAGCGGATGTAAAGCGAGATGATCACCAAAATGATCGAAACCAGGAACGGAATGCGCCACCCGTACGCGGCGAAATCTTCCTTCGACATTGCGTTCTGCGTCAGCAGAATCACGATGAGCGAAACGAAGAGACCCAACGTCGCCGTGATCTGGATAAAGCTGGTGTAGAAACCGCGCTTGGCATCGGGGACATGCTCGCCCACATAAACCGCGGCGCCGCCATATTCGCCGCCTAGCGCCAGTCCCTGGAGAACGCGGATTC
>JBAVUV010000605.1:0-11168 GCA_049696955.1 Candidatus Sulfotelmatobacter sp.
GATTAACCCTGAGTTTAAAGAATTCTCGCGTCTGGCGCGCTCGGCGACACTCGTGTCTGTAGTGAAATCGGTCAGCGCCGACCTGCTCACGCCGGTCTCTGCATTCCTTGCGATTGCGCAGAACGAGCCACACGCATTTCTGCTGGAGTCCGCCGAGCGCGGCGAACAAATTGGCCGTTACACGTTTCTCGGCGTGCGCCCCTACATGCGGCTGCGTTCCCAGGGCTCTGCCATAAAGATTGAGCGCGGACGGCAGCGCGAGCATCGCCGCGGCAATGTGTTTCACGCGGTAAAGCAATTGCTCGGCGAGCATCGGCCGGCGACGATACCTGATCTGCCGCCGTTCACCGCCGGGGCGGTTGGGTACTTCTCTTACGATGTGGTGCGGCAACTGGAAAATATTGGCGAGCACGCCAAGGATGACCTGTCTCTGCCGGACTGCGAGCTGATGTTCTTCGACCGCTTGCTGGCGTTTGATCATTTGCGCCACCAGATCCACATCGTGGCCACCGCGGACGTTACACGGGAGAGCCCGCGGAGCGCTTATGACCGGGCGGTGCGCGATATTACCGCACTGGAAAAGAAGCTGGCTGCGGGGTTGCGTCCGGCAGTGTGGCGCAAACCCAAAAAAGACAAACCGGGAAGGCTAAAGATCCACTCCGGAACTACGCGCGCCAAATTTCTGCGCGGTGTAGAACGCTGCAAAGAATACATCGCCGCGGGAGACATTTTTCAGGTAGTGCTTTCGCAACGCCTCGACTTCATCCCTGGGGTTGAGCCGTTCGACCTTTACCGCGCCTTGCGACAGGTGAATCCTTCGCCATACCTTTATTTTTTACGGATGGGCGAGACCCAGATTCTCGGCTCTTCACCCGAGATGTTAGTGCGTGTGACCGGACGCAAGCTGGAGTACCGCCCCATCGCGGGCACGCATCCACGCGGCCGCGATGAGGCTGAGGATCTGCGCCTGGAAGAGAAGATGCGCACGGATGAAAAGGAACGCGCCGAGCATGTCATGCTGGTCGATCTCGGCCGCAACGACCTCGGCCGCGTAAGCGAATATGGCTCCGTCAAAGTGAAAGACCTTATGTATGTCGAACGTTACTCTCACGTAATGCACCTGGTCTCGGCGCTGGAAGGCACTTTGCGTAAAGATCTTGGAGCGCTTGACGCGTTCGCCGCTTGTTTTCCCGCGGGCACGCTTAGCGGCGCGCCCAAAGTCCGCGCTATGCAGATTATCGAAGAACTGGAGCCCGTGCGCCGGGGCATTTACGGCGGATCTGTGTTCTACGCCGATTTTGCCGGAAATCTGGATTCATGCATCGGCATTCGGACCATGCTTATGCAAGGCAAGCGTGCTTACTTACAGGCGGGAGCGGGCATTGTCGCAGACTCCGATCCCGCCACCGAGTTTCAGGAAAGCATGAACAAGGCGCAAGCACTGCTGCGGGCGGTGGAAATGGCAAGAGACAATAATCAGTGAATAAACATTGACGATTACAAACTCAGGAAATTTTCCACCAGCTTTTTCCCGGCATCGGTCAACACGCTTTCAGGATGGAATTGCACTCCCTCAACGGCAAACTTCCTGTGGCGTAGCCCCATGATGGTGCGGGTTCCGTCTTTTTCCATGGTCCAGGCGCTGACTTCCAACTCGATCGGCAAATCCTTTTCTTCCACGATGAGTGAATGGTAACGGGTGGCCGTCATGGGCATTGGCAAGCCGCGAAAGATACTCTTGTTATCGTGCGTCACCGCGCTGGTTTTGCCGTGCATCAGGTGAGGAGCCCGCACCACCTGCCCGCCAAAAGCTGCGCCAATAGCTTGATGTCCCAGGCACACACCCAGAACCGGAACCGTCCCGGCGAAGTGGCGAATCATTTCAATGCTGATGCCGGCATCCTGCGGAGTGCATGGGCCGGGCGATATGACGATGCGCTCCGGTTGCATTGCTTCAACCTCGGAAACGGTAATCTGATCGTTGCGGCGAACTTCGACCCGGGCGCCAAGTTCACCGAGATACTGAACCAGGTTGTAAGTAAAGGAATCGTAATTGTCGAGAACGAAGACCACTGGCGTATCCGAATTTCAGCTTACCACCGACCGCTGCGAAGCCAGAATTGAGTTTAACGGAGAAAGCTTCAAGGCATTCGGGCTGCCAGAACGTGCCATCGCCCCGCCTGATGGTGGTATTGACGCAGGGTACCCTACCCGTCATTCTCGGGGGAATACTTTATCGCCGCTTTGTTGGCTTGGGAGTGATGGATGGCAGAAACCCAGCAGGAGAAACGGTCTGCACGGCGCTTCGCGCTTCGGATTCCGGTATCCGTCGCGCGCGGCGAAAAGTTGGATCAAAGCGAGCCTGCTCAACTGCGGGACGTAAGCGCTCGCGGCATTTGCCTTTATCTCGATTCGCCCATCGAGCAGGGGTCGCCCATCGGCTTTACCCTTACCCTGCCGCCCGAGATTACGCTGACGGAAAGCATTCGAGTGCAGTGCATCGGGCGCGTGGTACGTATCGATGGTGCGAACAACGGCAAGATGGCCGTGGCCGCGGTCATTGAAGAATACGAATTCATTCCTGAAAGTTGAGAGCCGTCGTTTTCGCGATTGCCGAAAATCTCAACGGCGTCCATACCTGATGCGCCACTTCACCGCTATCGCAGCAAATGATAATGTTCCTCTTAGGCAGATTCGAGGGGATTTCTTTGTTGCGACCACGCCTTGACCTGATCGCTATTCCGCTCCTGGCAATACTTGTTATGCCCCGCGCGTGGCCGCAGGATCGGCCCCAGTCAGCGGCGAACCAAAAAACAAGTTCCGTCAAGCCCGATGTCACCGTTGTCACGGGCGTGCGCGTAGTCGTCGAGCGCGGTGCTCCCGCTCTGGAAATTCTCTCTACCCAGCCGGCTGTGCCGTCGATCCAGTTCCTGAAGTCGCCGCCGCGTCTCGTCGTCGACCTGCTGCATGCGCGTTTAGGCCTGCCGCACAAGCGGGGCGATCTAATGCAGGATGTCCAGCAGAAAAATATTCTCGCGATCCGCGCTGAACAATTTCAAGAAAATCCTCCCATTGCCAGAATCGTGCTCGATCTTCTTGCCCCCTACAGCTACACCTGGGATGAGGCCGGGAACCGGTTAATGGTTCGGTTGAGACCCGCGGAAGACAACGCCGCGAAGAAGACATCGCCACGCCAATCGCCTACCACGCTCTCTCTGCGCGGCAAGACCCCGGAGATAGTGCCGGCCAGCGAGGGTGCTGGCGACATCACGGTTGAAGGAAGCCAGATCGCCGCTGGATCTTCGTTAACCACCGCCCAGGACACCACAGTTCTGCGCTTATCGCGAGGAGGCGAAGTTCGCATATGCCCACGTACGACCGTTTCGGTAACGCCTTCGAAGAACGCGAACGAATTGATGCTGGGTATGAGTTCGGGAGCTCTCGAAACGCACTACACGCTCCGAGCGTCAGCGGATACGGTACTTACTCCCGACTTCCGCATCCTGTTCGCGGGGCCAGGGGAATTTGACTTCGCCGTCAGTACGGACTCGCATGGCAATACCTGCGTAAGAGGCCTGACTGGGAACGGATCTTCGGTGACCGTTGCGGAGTTGCTGGGGGATCGCACCTACCAGGTCAAGCCAAGTGAGCAGGCGGTTTTTCGCGCCGGACAGATTGATAAGGTGGATCACAACGTCCCGCTGGAGTGTGGTTGCCCGCCACCCACGCCGGTGATGCGAACCGAAGCACCGACTCCGGCAGGCACCGAGGCGCCGAAAAACGTCCAACTTGCCGAAGGCAAGCCCTCAGCGAAAGCTGCCGGCGACTTGAACGGCGGTGCAGCGGCGAACTCAGCAAGCACCGGAGGGCAAACGTTTTCCAGTGGCTCGGAGACTCGGCCCGTACCGGCTTCTCGTCCCAACGACATTCACGTTCAAGTGGAGGCGCCTCTCGTCTTTCAGGCGAAGAGCCACTCAGCGGCGTCCTCCGCACCCGTGGACGAGGCTGCGGCACTCCCTGTCATAAGACCTTCTACCCAGCAGACGCAACTCGTAATACACATTCAGCCGCCGCCCGCTGTGCCTCAGCAGTCAGCTGAGCCGTCCGCTCCTCGCCGGTTCCTGCGACGAATCAAAGGCATGTTCGTGGCTATCTTCAGCTGACATCGCCTGAGCGGATTGCGAACAATTAGCGGCGATTAATGGCGCGGCGCAAGGGCTCAGCTTTTTCGCGCAAGTCGTCAGCGAAGCTGGCTCCCCGTTCGGCCACGTCGCGCACGCGCTCTTTCGCGTCGCGAACCCGATCTTTCGCTTCTTCGGTCCAGTCCTGCACCGTTTCCTTGGCATCCTCATAACCGCGCTTCAGGTCGCGACGAAACTGCTTGCCGGTTTTCGGCGCCAGCACAAGAGCCGCTAATGCTCCAGCTCCAATTCCAATCAACAAAAAGGTTACGGCGGTTCCTACGCTGTTGCTGTCTGACGATTCATAACGTCCAGAACTCATGATTTGACCTCATTTCAATTTTCAATTTGCCGAAGACCATACCGGCCCAGAATAGACCCAACAACAATCCTAGTCCCGCAGAAGCGACGGTGCGAACCTTCGAACGAACGCGGGTTCATGGGATGAATTGGCCTGGCGAAAGGTTTCCTTTCTCGCGAGCGAAGTGTAGAATCGTGTATTCGGTCCTCGTGTGCGGCGGAAAATGTGGCCTGCCCGCCTTCCGCAAGCTCTGCAAACCGCACTTATTTTGAAGGAGATAGTTTCAAGCAATGTCGATCCCTGCCACACAACTGCGCCCTGGCATGATCATCAAGCACAATAATGATCTGCACTCCGTATTCAGCGTCGAACACCGGACGCCCGGCAACTTGCGGGCTTTTATCCAGGCCAAGTTGCGCAATCTCCGCACCGGCGCCATGTTCGAGCACCGCTTCCGCTCGCCCGATCCCATCGAAAAGGTCAACGTAGATGAAGTCGATATGCAGTTTCTCTATGCTGACGGTGACAGCTACTACTTCATGGACACGTCGAACTACGAGCAAACTCACCTGACCAAAGAGGTTCTCGGGGATGCTGTCGACTATCTGATCGCCAATCTGGAGATCAAAGTAGAATTTTTCGATGGCAAAGCTGTAGGCATTGAACTGCCACAGACGGTGGAACTGACCGTCGTGGAAACCGAACCTGGATTGAAGAGCGCGACCGCCTCCAGTGTAACCAAGGCCGCGAAGACCGAGACTGGCCTGGTTGTGCAGGTGCCGCCGTTTATCAATGAAGGCGAGAAAATCAAGGTTGATACGGCTGAAGGCGTGTATTTGTCGCGGGCGTAAGACCGATTGCCGATTGACAACTTCCAATTGGCAATTGAAGACGATAAGGTGAGCCTTTTAATCGACAATTGGAAATTGACAATCGGCAATCATCTGCCTCCGCTGCATGAATTCCACAGAAAATAAAATCGCGGCTCGCCGCTTCGTAATCCGCGGGCGCGTGCAGGGAGTCGGGTTCCGCTGGTTTGTCGAGCGCGAAGCGCATACCCTGGGCATTGCTGGTTGGGTGCGCAATAACGCTGATGGCAGCGTGGAAGTGTTGGCCCAGGGAACCCGCGATCAACTTTCCACATTGAGTTCGCGACTGCGCGAAGGCCCGCGCGCCGCGCGCGTGGATGGCGTGGAAGAATCCGAGGCTCGCCCGGTTGCAGGACTGAATTCATTCCGCATTGAAGGAGCGTGGTAGATTGTCCGCCAATTCAAACCTCGATACAGATCAATTGAAGCAACTGATCCGCGAAGTGCCGGATTTCCCCCGGCAGGGGATTCTCTTCTACGACATTACAACGCTCCTGAAGGATAAGGTCGGATTCGCCACGCTCGTGGATCGGCTCTCCGAGCACTATCTCAACCAGAACATTGATCTCGTCCTCGGTATGGAAGCCCGCGGATTCATCTTCGCGCCCGCGCTGGCCTACCGCCTGAATGCCGGATTTGTTCCCGTGCGCAAGGTTGGCAAACTTCCCGCGGCAACTGTGAAGTTCGACTACGCTCTCGAATACGGCACCAATTCGCTCGAAATGCACAAGGATGCGATCCAGAAAGGTCAGCGCGTTCTTATCGTCGATGATCTGTTGGCCACTGGCGGCACCGCTGAAGCTACGGCGAAGCTGGCTTCTTTGCTGGGCGCAGAGATTGCCGGGCTTGGCTTTGTCGTAGAACTGGATTTCCTCCGCGGGCGAGAGAAACTCCAGGGCTACAACGTGATGTCGTTATTGCATTACGAAAAATGAGCTGGCCAGTTTGGTGGAGCTTCGGACTGGCGATGCAAATGCGGTGATTTCGAATGCCGTTATTTCCAAAAATAACCAACCAGCAAGGCGATGCCGGACCACCCGCCCATGCTGATCGCGGCCGCCAGAGCGAAGCCCGCAATCCTATTCCACTGAGGTTGGCCGGCTGTGCCAGTCACGTCAGAGCCGTAAGTTGACCACGGTCCGCAGAGCTGGACCTGCGGCAAACTTTTTAGCGCTGCCGTCCATCGTTGTTCATTCGGCGGCACATTTATGCCCGATTGGTAAGTGCCGGATATTGGGGGGAAAGCTCTGTAACTCATCATCCGCACCTCAGAAATTATTTAACGCAACTCGGCTGCCATTCCAGGAACTCCAACGACGGCGTATATGGATGCACCAAAGCCCCAAGAGGTTTTCGCCGTCCGCAGGTTGCGTAAGAAACTCCCACAGATGGGAGGTACATGGATGGGAGGTATATCCTCCGCACCGCAAGCGGGCAAGTATCGATTAGATTTCCTCCTTCAGGACTAACCTTGAATCCTTTGGCAGATAGCTCTTGCGCCGAAACCAGTCTTCCATCGCTTCCCGAAGTTTATCGAGAGGAACGCCCGTACCAATTTCCATGTGTCCGTCAGCGGTGGGAAGTGTGTCATCAAACACGCTGGCATTGGTAAAATTCCGCATGGAGAAGCTGTCGAGCCACTTCAGCGGGCAGGGCCGCGTCTGTTCTTTCTCGTCTTCATACTCGACACGAATCTTGCGCGCGAACATGCTTTGATTTAACCACAGAGGTATTAGAGGGTTGCGACGTTTCCCGGATTCAGAGTCGGTAGGTTCGGAGTCGGTACTGCCAACTTCTCCTTATGGGGCCGCATCCCATAGCTTCGCTTGCAGTCAGGGCTGCTCCTGAAAGCCGAGCGCATCTCGCTTGCTAGGGCAAGAGTTGCGAGGCGGGGGCCGCTGGAACTCTTTCACCCGGCGCCTTATGCGTTTGCCAGCATTATTTTTTTTATTCCTTATTTCGATCGTTAATGCGGCGGCTCAGATTTCATCCACTGGGCCGGAAGCTCTTTATGAGGGCCAAACCGTTACAGCGGTTGACCTGATCGCCAATCCGCACCGCGACGTGGAACCTCTGCGCTCGGCTGTATCGCAAAAGGTGGGGAAACCCTACTCCCAGGCGGCTGTGCAAGCCAGCATCTCGGCGCTCCAGCGGGCGGGCAGCTTCGACAAGGTCACCGTCAATGTGATTCCAGATATTGCCGGTTTGCGGCTCAACTTTATTCTCGAGCCCGCTTACTACCTGGGGATAATCGATTTTCAGCGACTGGCAAAATTGTTTTCCTACACACGCCTGTTGCAGATCGCAAATCTTGAAACACAAGACCCCTATCACAACGCTCGCGTCCGCGTTGCGGAAGCAGCCCTCTTGCAGTTTCTTCAGCACAACGGATACTTTCAGGCGCAAGTTCACTCCGAAGCGCAAATCGACGATGCGAACCAGTTAGTGAACATTGCTTTCGTTGTTCAAACCGGCAAACAAGCCCGCATTGGAAGGTTGGAAGTGAACGGACCCCCGGGGCCCGAGCAAACCTGGTTGCTCCACAAAATGCGATCGCTGCGGGCCCGGTTTACCGGAGCATTATTGAAAACAGGTAAGCCATATACGCCGGAACGGATGAAAGCGGCGACTTCGCTCATGAAAAAATATTTAGCACAGCAGCACCGCTTGTCCAGCAAGGTCGAAGAAAATCCGCCGAAATATCATTCAGATACCAACTGCGTGGACGTCTCTTTCAAGGTGGAACCTGGCCCCCTAGTAATGGTCCGCACGACAGGCGCACGGTTGTCCTGGATCCCTTTCATGTCGGCGCGGCAGATGAAGAAACTCATTCCCGTTTTTTCCGAAGGCGCAATCGATGCGGATCTGGTGCGGGAGGGCCAACAGAATCTGACAGATTACTTCCAGAAAAAGGGCTTTTTTCACGCCAACGTAACCTCCGACCTCCAGGAGCAATCAGATCGCATCGTCCTCGTTTATAAAATTGATCGCGGTATCAAGTACAAGGTGGATCGAATATCCTTCGCGGGAAACCACCGGATAGAAAGCAGGAATCTCACCCCTCTGGTCCAGGTAAAACGATCTCATCTGTGGACACACGGCAGCATCAGCCAGAAGATAATCAAACAGAGTTCCGATAACGTTGTCGCCTACTACCGGGATAAGGGATACGAAGACGCCAAAGTTACGCCGCAGGTTAGCGAACGCAGTTCGAAGATTGATGTCGTCTTCGACATTGTCGAAGGCGAGCAGACCATCGTCGATCATGTCGAAGTAACTGGAAACCATAGCATTCCGGAAGACCAGCTAACTGCTCCCAAAGGTCTCGAGCTCAAATCTGGCGCTCCATTTTCATCCCGGCAGTTGTCCGACGACCGCAATCGCATATCGGCGACTTACTTGAACCGGGGATATCCCAATGCAGAAGTAAAGACGACCATCCGCCGTCTCGGGAATCATGCACACCGGGTCGACGTAACTTACGCAATTGACGAGCACCAGATGGTGCGGGTGAGCAAAGTGATTTACCTCGGCCAACAGCACACCCGCCTGTCGCTGCTGGAGAAGTCGACGAACCTGCATCCCGAAACTCCCATGCGAAAAGATAAGATGCTGGCGGCGGAGACCCGGCTCTACGACTTGAACATCTTCGACTGGTCGAGCGTGGGCCCGCGAAAGCCAATTACAGATCAGAGCGAGGAAGACACCCTGGTAGAAGTGCATGAAACCCAGCGCAACGAAATCACATACGGTTTTGGATTCGAAGTTTCACATCGCGGCGGAAATGTTCCCACGGGCACGGTGGCCGTTCCCGGGCTTCCCACGATCGGTATAGGGAATAATCAGATCGCTCCCAGCCAGGCTACGTATGCGAGCCCCCTCGGTTCGATCGAATTAACACGCCGGAATATGCGCGGGATGGGGGAGACGGCCAGCGGCTCGATTCTACTGTCGCGACTCGACCAACGGGCGATTACCAGTTATCTGCAGCCCCACTTTCTCGGCTCGAGCTGGAATTCTTTGACCAGTTTTTCGATGGAGCGGACCACCGAAAATCCGCTGTTCGCGGCGACTCTCGGCGATCTGTCATTTCAAGTGGAGAAGCTGCTCAGCCGAAAGACGAATACCCGTCTCCAGCTCCGCTACGATTTCAACAAAACTGTCTTGTCGCACTTGCTGGTTCCCGAACTTGTCCTGCCGCAAGACCAGAATGTTCATCTTTCAACGCTCTCGAGCACGCTTATACGAGACACGCGGGATAAACCGCTGGACGCCCACCGTGGTGTTTTCGAGAATTTGAATGTGAGCATCACCCCGGGTCCGTTTGGTTCGAGTGCGACTTTTGCAAAGTTGTTCGGGCAGTATGCTTTCTACAAGCCATTCCATTCCGTCGTGTTCGCAAATAGCATCCGCCTCGGATTGGCGAAAGCGTTGGCCGGAAGTTTTGTTCCGACGAGCCAGCTTTATTTCTCTGGAGGCGGAACCTCGCTTCGCGGATTCCCGATCGATGAAGCTGGCCCGCAACGCATTGTGCCTTTTTGCAATGTGCTGCAGAATCAGTCCGGATGTGTGAACGTTACCGTACCGGTGGGCGGGACGCAGCTGTTCATTTTGAATTCGGAAGTGCGATTCCCGCTTCGAATCATGAAAAATCTGGGAGGGGTTGTCTTCTACGACGGCGGCAACGTCTATAGCGCCATTAATTTCAATAATTTCGTGAGCAACTATACCAATACAATTGGTATTGGTTTGCGCTACGCAACCCCGATCGGCCCCATTCGAATCGATCTGGGTCACAACCTGAATCCCGTGCCGGGCATCAACCCCACACAGTATTTCATCACGTTGGGGCAGGCGTTCTAAAAGACAACCATGCGATGGCGACGAATTATCGGCTGGACCTTTGCAATCTCAGGCATGTTGATCGCCGTCGCGGTCATCGGGGGGCTTCTGTTTCTTCGGACTGCCAGTTTTCAGACGCTCGCCATTCGTACCATCGTGAAGGCTGTAAACGAAGCCACCGGCGGTCGCACGGACATTCGGCGTTTCGACTTCAAACTTTCAACCCTCACCGCCCATCTTTATGACATCACGGTTCACGGCACCGAGGCCGCCGGCCAATCTCCGTTGCTGCACGTCGACGAACTGACGGTTGGACTGAAGATCCAATCTGTCTTTCGCCGCAAAGTCAGTCTGAGCGAACTCTTGATCGAACATCCGGTTGCCTGTGTCCGAATCGATCGCGAAGGGAAGAGTAACCTGCCGCAACCTCCACAGAAACAAAGCGGCAGCAACATGAATGTGTTCGACCTGGCAGCACAGCACGTGCTGCTGACCAGGGGCCAGATCAATTACAACAACGCGTCCCTTCCCCTCGATGCGGATCTGTACGATCTGAAGACCGATATTCATTTTGAGCTGCTGGAAACAAAATATCGCGGGACGCTTTCATACGATAGCGGTCGTATTCGTTACGGAACTGAACCAGTGTTCCCCCACAGTCTCGAAGCCCGCTTCAACGCGACTCCTGCTCGATTTTCGCTGGAGTCGGCTTTACTGAAGGTTGGATCTTCTTCGCTTTCGCTGAACGGTGACATCACTGATTACAGCAATCCGACCATGGATGGCCGCTACGATGCCCGCATTGATACCCACGACTTTTCCCCCGTGCTGCATCCTGCGGAGTCCGACGGGGATGTGTCGCTATCGGGCGCGGTGCACTACCAAAGCGTCGACGGTCAGCCACTTTTGAGGGGGCTTTCCATTGCCGGCCAGATCAACAGCGAAGAGTTGACGGCGTCATTGCCTCAAGGACGC
>JBAVUV010000606.1:0-5213 GCA_049696955.1 Candidatus Sulfotelmatobacter sp.
GGACCACAAAGATCCTCACCACATCGGCGGCTATCATTACCTGCTTGCGGCGCAGGCGGTCGTTTACCACACCCGCCGTGGGGCCTACGAATGTCTGCGGGAGAACCTGAAGAATCAAAGCCAGCGCCACCGAACTGGCGTGGCCGGTCAACTGCAGCAGCAAGGTATAGATGGATAGCGTGTAGAACCAGTCGCCAATCTCGCTGACAATCTGCGCCAGCCAAAGGCGGCGGAAATTCCGGTTGCCGTGCACTAATTGCAAATAAGACGCGAGAGAGATCGACGGAGCCGCACGTTCTGGTTGTGGTTCCATGCGAAGAGTTAGGGTAACAAAGATTCACCTTTCGCTTTTGTGCACTTGCATTCGAGTGGTTGGACTTGCGACTCTGAGATGGGTATTTGAAGCTTACTGCCGTTGACTCCGTTCCATCGGCGTCCTAAGATGCACCTGCCAATCGCTAACGGAATGGGGCCACATTCGTCCGAGTGATGGAGGATCTGATCGATGAAACGATGTTTGCGTCTTGTTGCCGTTATTCTCTTCGTGAGTTTTGCACTTGCACAGAGCGATGACATCGTTCCTAACGAAAACCTGGTGGTGGAAGGGATCCCAAAGATTCCCGCTACTTTGGCCGACACGGTGGGACGTTACAGCGATTTTCGTGCGGCCAGCTTTGAGAGTTGGAACCCGGACCGACGCGAGATGCTGATCGAAACTCGCTTCGGCGACACGGCGCAGGTCCATCAGGTAAAGGCTCCGGGAGCTGCTCGCACCCAGCTTACTTTTTTCCCCGACCGGGTTGCTGAGGCGATCTACCCGCCCGTCAACAGCAACTCGTTCTTGTTCATGAAGGATGTGGGCGGAGGCGAATTCTTTCAACTCTATCGCTATGACCTTTCCACTGGTGACATAACGCTGCTCACCGACGGCAAGTCGCGCAACGTCGATCCACGGTGGTCGTATCAGGGGGATCGCGTCGCCTTCGGCTCGACGCGACGTAATGGCAATGATGTCGACATCTGGGTGGTGAATGCGAACGATGCCAGTAGCGCGCGCATGGTCGTGCAGCTGGAAGGCGGGGGATGGAGCGTTACTGATTGGTCGCCGGATGGCAAGCAGTTGCTTGTGACGAATTACGTATCGGCCGCCGAGAGCTATGTGTGGCTGATGGATGTAACCTCGGGCAAAAAGGAGTTGCTGACTCCGAAGTCTGGCACCGAGACAGTGGCATATAGCAACGCGCGCTTTGCGAAGGACGGCAGAAGCGCATACATGACCAGCGATCAGGACTCGGAATTCCAACGCTTGATCCAGATGGATTTGGCAGGCCGCAAAGTCACCGTTCTAACTCCCGCGCTCAATTGGGATGTTGATGAGTTCGATCTTTCTAAGGACGGACACTGGATTGCTTTCGAAGCGAATGAAGACGGAATCAGCATATTGCACGTGCTCGACACCACAACCAACAAAGAAGTTCCGGTGCCAAAGTTGCCAGTCGGCTTGATGTATGGCATTCAATGGCGCAACAACAGCCGCGAGCTTGGCTTCTCGCTGAGCACCGCCAGCCAACCCTACGATGCATATTCCGTGGACATGGTCTCGGGCAAGATCGAGCGCTGGACCTTCAGTGAGACCGGCGGGCTGAACACTTCTGGCTTTGCCGAACCGCACTTGCTTCATTGTAAATCATGGGATCAAAAATCCATCTCGGGTTTCCTTTACAAGCCCGCAGCAAAATTCACCGGCAAACGCCCTGTAATTATCGACATTCACGGCGGTCCCGAAGGGCAGGTGCGTCCGGACTTTCTCGGACGTGACAATTATTATCTGAATGAGCTCGGCATCGCGATGATTTATCCCAACGTTCGCGGTTCAACTGGATACGGCAAAAGCTTCCAGAAACTCGACAATGGATTTCTCCGCGAGGGATCGTACAAAGACATTAGTTCCCTGCTCGATTGGATTCAGACCCAGCCTGATCTGGACGCTAACAAGGTCATGATTACTGGCGGAAGCTATGGTGGGTTTATGACACTTGCCGTCGCGACCAATTACAACGACAGAATTTGCTGCTCCGTGGATGTGGTGGGACCGTCAAATCTTGTGACATTTCTGGAACATACGTCCGGTTATCGGCAGGATTTGCGGAGGGTGGAGTACGGAGACGAACGCGACCCTAAGATGCGGGAGTTTCTTGAGAGGATTGCGCCGGCGAACAATGCCAAGAATATTACCAAGCCGCTATTCGTAATTGCAGGGCAGAACGATCCACGAGTGCCGGCCAGTGAATCGGCCCAGATGGTGCAAATCGTGCGGAAGAATGGGACTCCGGTATGGTGGCTGCTGGCAAAAGATGAGGGCCATGGCTTCGGCAAGAAAAAGAATAGGGACTATCAGTTTTACGCCACGGTAGAGTTTGTGAAGGAGTATCTGCTGAAGTAAGTTCGGTTTTCTAGGATTCCGGCCGGAGTTTGATCTTCAGATCTTCGGCAATCTGCTTGCCGTGGAAGCGGCCGTTCTCGATGAAGATTTCGTTAGTGCGCGATCCGGCCACGATCACACCGGCAACGTAGATCCCCGGCACATTGCTTTCCAGCGAGACCGGATCGCAGACCGGGCGATGCTGGTCCTCCGAAAGTTCGATTCCCATGCTGCGCAAAAAATCGTAGTCAGGGTGGTAGCCGATAAGAGCCAGGACAAAATCGTTCTTCAGGCGCAGCGGTCCGCCCGGAGTCGTGATCACCACATGATCGACTCCGATTTCCTGTACCGTGCTGTTGAAATACGCTTCGATCTCATTGTTCTTGATCCGGTTCTCGAGGTCGGGCTTGATCCAGTACTTCACATGATGGTGCAGTTGCGAACCACGATAAACCAGCGTGACGCGCGCGCCATGACGCCACAGATCGAGCGTCGCAATGGCGGCCGAGTTTTTGCCTCCGATCACCAGCACGTCCGTGTCGTAGTAGGGATGCGCGTCTCCGTAGTAATGCGACACCTTGGCCATATCTTCGCCGGGAATACAAAGCTGGTTGGCGAGGTCGTAATATCCAGTGGAAACGATGACTTTGCGGGTGCGGTAGTCATGCGGACGGCCCACTCGGTCGGTGGCCGTGATGCTGAAATTTCCATCTTCACCCATGACAGTCTTGACCCATTCGTACTGACGAATATCGAGCTCGTAATGTTCTGAAACTTTGCGGTAATACTCCAAAGCCTCTTCACGCGTAGGCTTCTGCCGGGCCGTGGTAAAAGGAATATCGCCGATTTCGAGCAGTTCTGGAGTAGTAAAAAACGACATGTTGGGCGGATAGTGATAGAGCGAATTCACCAGACATCCCTTGTCGACGACGATGACGCGTAGTCCAATCTTTTGTGCTTCGATGGCGCAGGCGAGGCCGGTGGGCCCGGCTCCGATCACCAGCACGTCGGCGCGCTGCTCCGGATTCGGACGAACCTTCGCCCTCGGAAGGGTTAAAACATCCTCGGCAGTAAGCAAGTCGGGCATGGATTCCTTGGTCGCCGCGACTTTCGCGGAGAACAAATACACAACGGAGACCGATGATTCTAGCATGCGGCAAAATCACACTGGCTGCTGCAGGAGCAATTCACCCGGGGGCATTGGCATTTGAGAATGAGGCTGGGCGGACCTCCCGCTCAATGGAACGCGAGAGCTTATCTTGTGCTACTTCAAGATCGTAGGCAGACTGAAGATTCAGCCAGAAGCCGGCACTGGTGTTGAAATAGCGGGCCAGCCGCAACGCGGTATCGGGAGTAACGCCCCGCCGCTTGTGGACGATCTCGGCCACTCGCGTCACAGGGACGTGGAGATCGAGGGCCAGGCGGTTCATGCTCAGCCCGAGTGGTTCCATGAAGTCAGCGCGCAGAATTTCACCAGGATGGATCGGGGGTAAGAGTTTTTGAGACTTAGCCATGGATGCTGCTCCTGTTAACGGTCCCGTTTTGCAATCCCTGGAACTGTGCTTCGTCACTGCTAACTACGCGTCGCTAGTGATAGTCCACAATCTCAACCTCGTAGACATTTCCATCGCGCCAGCTGAAGCAGATACGAAACTGGTCATTGATGCGTATGCTGTACTGTCCTTTCCGGTCTGCATGGAGTGACTCCAGCCGATTGCCCGGCGGAGCTGTGAGATCGCGCAATTCGGTCGCGCTATCCAACTGCCGAAGTTTTCGACGTGCGATCTGCTCGAATGCCTGGAAGCGGCGACTGCGCTGACGAAAGTGAAGTCTCTCAGTCTCCGCACACCGGAAAGACTTGATCACAGATTCGTAGTGTATTCTGTGTAGCGTTTAACGTCAACCAGAAAGGAAGTCAATCCCGCATACACAGAGTCTTCCCCGCCTGCCCGCCACACCCGGCTTGCTATAATTCCCGGTTACCCACTCATATCGTCCTAATCAGATAACTTTATGCCGACCCCCACAGAATCCTCTCCGCAGATGCGCACCGAATTCGACAGCATGGGGAAAATCGAAGTCCCCGCCGACGTGTATTGGGGAGCCCAGACGCAGCGCTCCCTGCTGCACTTCAACATTGGACGCGACACCATGCCGCCCGAACTGATTCATGCGTTCGGAACATTGAAGAAGGCAGCCGCCCTGGTGAACCAGGACCTTGGCAAACTTTCAGCGGATAAGGCGAAGCTGATCGTGCAGGCTGCGGACGAAGTGATTGCGGGCAAATTGGACGATCAGTTTCCTTTGCGCGTATGGCAAACCGGTAGCGGGACTCAGACCAACATGAACGTGAACGAGGTTATCTCGAACCGCGCCATTGAAATTGCCGGCGGCGAGAAGGGGTCGAAGAAGCCGGTCCATCCCAATGATGACGTCAATATGTCTCAGTCGTCGAACGATACATTCCCTACCGCGATGCACATTGCGGCCGCGGATCGAGTGAAGAACGCGCTCATTCCGGCGATCAAAAGCGTGCACGATGCCATCGCCGCCAAGGCAAGAGAATTCGAGAATGTGGTTAAGATCGGCCGCACGCACCTGCAGGATGCTGTGCCCCTAACTTTTGGCCAGGAATTTGGCGGGTGGGCCAGCCTGCTGGAGCGCGATATCAAACGGCTAGAGCAAGCGCTGGATGGGCTTTACGATCTGGCGATCGGCGGAACCGCTGTGGGCACGGGGCTCAACACGCATCCAGAGTTCGCGGAGCGCGCGGCGAAAAAGATTGCCGAAC
>JBAVUV010000607.1:0-1741 GCA_049696955.1 Candidatus Sulfotelmatobacter sp.
GTCCGGAACCCCCCAGTGAGCAGTCGTCGGCTGGCCCGGCCAAACTGGGCAAACTTCGTTGGCCGCGTTATCGCAGACCGTAAAAACAAAATCGAGCTTTGGAGCGCCGGGGAAAGTGAATTCGTCCCAAGCCTTGCTGCGCAGCCCGTCGGTCGGCAAGTTCGCTGTCTCGATCTGTCTAAGCGCTTCGGGATGGACCTCACCTGAGGGATGACTTCCGGCGCTGTAGGCCGTGAAATCAGGCCGTCCCTTGTAGTTCAGAATTGCCTCAGCCATGATGGAGCGAGCGGAATTGACTGTGCACAGGAATAAGACGTTGTAATGTCGGTGCGCGCTCATTCTCTCCTAGTTGCAGCAGGTTGGTCCGCAGCAAGTTTTTGCTGCACTTTCTGATGGCTTTACCGCCCGAACAAATGCGCTCATGAACTTCCCGCTCATGCCCGCTGCAACCGCATCTGTATCCAGGCCTGCCGCGGAAAGAAACTCGCGAGCATCTTCCGCCCGATAAATCCGAGTCGGCTCGATCTCTATTTTCTCGAACCCTGCCGCCAAGAGTTTGCTGCGATACTCGTCATCTGCGAGCGCGCCAGCGACGCACCCAACCCACAAGAGCATGCTCTGGCGAACCTCCGCCGCGATTTGACCGCGAGTCACAACGTCGGAAACTGCAAAACGCCCGCCCGGTTTGAGCACGCGAAAAGCCTCCCGCAAAACGCGGTCTTTGTCGGCGGAAAGATTAATCACACAGTTCGAGATGATCACGTCGACCGAGTTGTCGGGCAGAGGAATGTTTTCAATCTCGCCTTTCAGAAACTCCACATTCTCCGCTCCTGCTTTGCGCTTGTTCTCGTTGGCGAGTGCGAGCATCTCGTCGGTCATATCAAGACCGTAAGCCTTGCCGGTGGGCCCGACTCGCTTCGCCGAAAGCAGAACATCGATCCCGCCACCGGAACCCAGGTCGAGAACCACTTCTCCTGGATCTAACTGTGCCAACGCAGTCGGATTTCCGCAACCCAAAGATGCGAGCATCGCCTCCTCGGGAATTTGTCCGGCCTGCGAAGTGTCGTACAGATTGGAAGTGATGGGATCGCAACCTATGCTGCTCGCCGCACTCGCCCCGCAGCAACTGCTTCCACCCGTGGTCACTCGCAGGGCCGCCTGGCCATACTTTTCTTTGACAACTTCCTTGATATCGGTAGTGCTCATAACCTCACCCCTCTCCTATTTACAAATTTGGACGATATTCTGCGGTTCGATCGCCTTGTTGCGAGTGCAGCATTCCGCATAAAGGAACTGCAGAAGTTGCTGAAGAGCCTTAGTGTTGGCTGTGTAGCGCAAGAACGTGCTCTCACGGCACACGTTCACCAATTCTTCATTTTTTAACTTTTCCAGATGGTGGGAGAGCGTGGAGTTTGGAATGTCGAGCTCGGACCGGATATCTCCTACGACCAGGCCGTCGGGATGCGCGGATAACAGCAACCGCATAATGCGCAAGCGAGGTTCGGTACCCATTGCGGAGAGCATGTCGGCAAACTTTGCGACCAGCTCTGTATTTCGCTTACTTGACGTCAACCCCATATTTCGATGATTGCAGAAATATAGATGGTTGTCAAGCGGCAGTAATGCAGGGGATCACGCCCGTGCTTTATCGATCATTTCCTTCCAGATGCCTTTGGATTTAAGAATAAGTTCAACCGCTTCACGAACCGCACCGTGACCCGCATTCGCCTCGGTCGTGTAA
>JBAVUV010000608.1:0-5037 GCA_049696955.1 Candidatus Sulfotelmatobacter sp.
CTCCAGGAGCGCCGCGTCCCGCGGGAGCGAAGCCGCGCGCGCCACGATCGCCGCGTCCGTAAGGTGCGAAGCCGCGATAATTGCCGTGGAAATAGGCGTTGCGATCATAGAAGGTACGACTGTGAAATGCGTAAGGACCACCTCCATAGCGAAGGTAACCACCACGCCAATCAAGACCCCATCCATGCCAACCCCAGCCGAATCCGAAGAAGGGGCCAATGCCAAATCCTACGCCGAAAGAAAGATAGGGACCGCCAACACCCCACCAGGGATAAAAGCCCGGCCACAATCCGACAGGGTAACCGTAAATAATCTGAGGGTCATACTCAGGAACGTAAACTACGTCCGGATCCGACGGAGCGATGTCGATGTCGTCGCCTTGTTCGGTTACTGTTTGCTGCGGCGTGCTCTGAAGATGTCCCGCCTGCTTGGCCTTTTGTCGCATGACCTGTACGGCCTGCATCACATCGGCTCCCTGGTTGAGGTTCGCGTCGCCGAGTTCGGAGGTCCAGGAGAGATTCTTGTTCATGTTGGCGAGCACGGAAGGAAACTGGGTGAGCGCCTTTACGCTGGGATCCCAATCCTGTTGGTTCACGGCGTCACCTAAATCTTTGCCCTTCAGGTTAGGGTTTTCCTCGAGATATCGTTCCGCTTCGACAATTTGTGTGGGATAGGCAGACGCGGCAAGTATCTGAGCTACGAGGGCATCAGGATATAACGCGATCGGAGCGACCAATTCCTGGAGTTGCTCAGGGGACAGGAGAGCGGTTTGCGGTCCGCCCTGTGCGGGCGGCGGAGGCGCTTGATCCTGAGGTTGATCCTGTGCCCAACCCGGAGCACTCAGCAAAAAAACTGCCAGCATTGCCAGTGCCAGAGCATTGGCAATCGTTCGGGGAAATAGTTTCCCGATCAATTTATAAGTCATAGATTCTCCTACCTGTTCACAGCCTCGAGTACGGCGCCAAATCGTGCGTACACGCATACTCTTATTGAACACCCGGAGAGCCGAAAAGTTGCACTTCCGTACAACAAGGTTGCGCGTGGAACAAGCGTCGAATTGAAAGCAATGGTCACGAATCCCTGCTTACGTACTGAGGTACTGTAGCGCAAATTCGGGTGTGCCGGAATTCTTTAGATACAAATCGAAAAAGCGAAGTAGAGACGGCGTCTGACTGCCAACACCTGCAAACAGCAACACGGGGACGCCGGGTTTGATGCGATTCATCTCTGAGCGCACGGAAGCACCGGTAGCGTCCGGCAAATCGTACTCGAGAAGAACGCCATCAACGTGGCGAGTCTTCAGCAGATGTAGAGCCTGATCGGCACGAGTTGCCGCGATCACTTCGTAGCCAGCGCTTTCCAGCATTAATTTCAGCTCGCCGATGTATTCGGGGTGACTCTCAACGCAGAGAACTCTTCTGTCGCTCACTCTTATGTCGTTCACTCTTAGGTGGTTCATTGGACCTTGCTCCTCCGAGCTGAAAAATATCCCAGCTGATCTCTTTGCCCTTCGCCTAACGGCAGTTCGCGGGGCAGAATTTCGCGGAGAGCCCAATCGATGCGGTCGACGGCTTCGACGATAACGCGATTCAGTCCGTGATTGTCGGTTGCGTCCAGCGACAGAGCCACGGGACTCAACGCGTTCCGGATGTGATGATTCATTTCGGCAATCACTTGCATCCGCGCCATGACGAGGCGGTGACGTTCGCGGCTTATGTGGACCAACTTTGCCACCAGACAACTGACGACAAAAGCAGATAACCCCTCGGCCAGAAGTCTTTCGGGATGTGGTCCGATGTCGGGCACGAGCAGGTAGTGCATGAGCTCGGTCGCGAGAAACGAAACGATGCCTACGCCGAGTGCAGCGAACAGAATGAAGCGCCGCGAATTCGGCTCTATCCGAAGCGCTCTTCGGAATGCGCTCAGCTCCGGGACGCGGATCCACCGAGGCGTGACTCGGCGCTGGGGAGCGTCAGTGTCTAACACTGCGCCTCCTCTCGGGAATTTTGCCGATGCGGGTTTTTGTGGATCGCGGTCGAACTGCCCTTCGCGCTTAGGAACGCTATTGAGTTTCTGAACGATCTCCAGTAATGCGTCGGGATATTTAACTTCGGGGGCGGCGCTGCATAACTGTCTGTTCTTATCGTGTTGCTCGAGCATGGTACATTTCCTCCAGAACTATTGGCTTCTATGAGTTGAATATTGCTGCTGACGCTAGCCGTGGTTCAAACGCGCCAAGGAAGAAACAGGAGGATTAGCTGATAGGAGGAGGACGGTTGTAATGCCAGCCGTCGTTTTCAAGTTCGACAAAAGTCACTACAGCATAAACGGGGTGAGACGAAGCGGCCGGTGGCGGAGCAATTCGCGGACCGCTCGGAGCACTCGCCAACTGAGAATCTTCGTGATCAAAGCATGGTCGATGGTCGTGGTCGGCAGTGTGGACGGCTAAGCTGTGGGAACTATCCCGAAAATGTGCAGGGATGCTGCGAGCCCACAACATGCTAAGTGCGGCGACACACACGATCAGGGCGCGGTATGAGAAAAAACTGCACAGACTTCTCGAGATGCGCCACGAAGGCGCCATGCGTTCACCCCACACCGTAGTTTGATTGTTGTACTGCCGTTTTGGTTAGCTACTGACGAATCTTTACTCGCGAACACATAGGAACAAGCCCCAATCTACTGAAGATTTAATGGCAAAGCAGAAAACGATCAGGCAAGTCAGACAAGGTTGACTCAGGCAATAACGACGCGAAGCTGAACATTCCCCGGAGGTCCCAAAGGAGAGTTAATGAGTGTTCTCGAGTTTAGCTTGATTGTAGGGGCGGGTTCGCTGGTCGCCGGCTTTCTGGGGGCGCTGACCGGACTGGGCGGTGGCGTGGTGGTTGTCCCCATGCTTAGCCTGCTGCTTGGAGTGGACATCCGCTATGCCATCGGGGCGTCATTGGTATCGGTCATCGCTACTTCTTCGGGAGCGGCCGCCGCCTATGTGAGAGAGGGCATATCGAACATCAGGATCGGAATGTTTCTCGAGGTCGCGACAACTCTTGGGGCGATTGCAGGCGCAATTCTCGCCATGCATGTCTCCACCAGCGCAGTCTCTATCGTTTTTGGAGTGGTGTTGATTGGCTCGGCGTCTCTTTCCTGGAAGCGGCCTGCGAAGAGTGCGAGTGACGATTCGCCGGACGCGCTGGCCACCCGATTGCGACTGAACGGAAGTTTTCCTGAAGACAGCGGCATTCGAAAATATAACGTGCGGCGGGTGCCGCTGGGTTGGGGTCTGATGTTTGGCGCCGGGACGTTATCCGGATTGCTTGGCATCGGGTCGGGAGCACTGAAGGTTCTCGCCATGGACCAGGCGATGAGAATTCCGTTCAAGGTTTCGACCACAACCAGCAACTTCATGATCGGGGTAACGGCCGCGGCCAGCGCGGGAATTTATTTATCCCGCGGATATATCGATCCCGGGCTTTCCATGCCGGTCATGCTGGGAGTGCTTGCCGGATCGCTGCTCGGCACGCAGGTGCTGGTAAAAGCGAACCCGAAATGGTTGCGGCGAGTGTTCAGCGTCGTGATTGTGGTTCTCGGAAGCGAGATGCTCTACAAGGGCATTTCCGGAAGGATTTGATATGGCGCAGGAACAGAACCCGGAACAAGGCGGGATCCATCAAGCTTGGACCGATCAACGGATGGAATTATTAATCGGCCAACTTCTGCGCGCCGGGGTACTGCTTTCGGCAGCCGTGGTATTGCTCGGTGGGGGTGTCTATCTGGTTCGGCATGGCCACTCAAGACCGGATTACCGCGTATTTCGCGGTGAGCCTGCGGACCTTCGCAGCGTGGGTGGCATTGTCCGTCAGGCGTTGGCGCTTCGAGGCGAAGGCATCATTCAATTAGGACTACTGTTGCTGATTGCGACTCCGGTGGCGCGGGTGGCGTTCTCGATCTTTGGATTTGCAGAGGAGCATGACCGCATGTACGTGGTAGTCACGGTGATTGTGCTATTGGTTTTGATTTACAGCCTGATGGGCTCTCCCGGGCTTTAACCACGCAGGATTCTATTGCTGGCTACAGACGCGGAGAACCGCCCCCCGACGGTTCTCCCCGTAAGTTCAGTTCTCCACCGAAGGCGCAACAAGCTGTCCCGTGGCGAAGAACCAGCAAGGAGCAACTCCCAGGTTCGGACTCGCATATTTCTTTTCAGGCCCGAAAGCGACTGGTGAACCTGACGCCAGCTATCGCTGCGCCCCCCAGGAACTCCTACTACTATTAGCGGGAAAATCCGGGGAAAACTGTCATGCTTCTCAGGAAAAATGGAACCTTTAAGTCAGTGCCTCGCTCCGAAATGGTCTGGAAAGGCGAGGATCTTTGTGGTAAGCTCGGGCTCAAATTTGGCGGGTAGTTTACGTCAAATCCTTCCCCAAGCTACTGAGGACTCCCGTCCCATGACCAGGGCTTCTTCCTCTGAAATTACTCAGCTCCTGCATGACTGGCGGGGTGGGGATCAGCTTGCGCTGAACCGCCTGACGCCGGTGGTTTACGAGGAGCTGCACCGGATGGCGAAGCATTACATGGCCCGGGAAAGGGACGGGCACACGCTGCAGACCACGGCACTGATCAATGAAGTTTATCTGCGGCTGGTCAAGGTGAAAGAAGTGGAGTGGCAGGACCGAGCGCATTTTTTTGCAGTTTCAGCGCAGTTGATGCGGCGCATCCTTACCGATTTTGCGCGCTCGCACGGTTACCAGAAGCGCGGCGCGGGCGCCCAGCATGTTCCTCTGGATGAGGCCCTCTCGGTTTGCGCGGAACCTGCGATCGACCTGGTGGCGTTGGAGGATGCGCTGACGCAGTTGGGCGCCACCGACGCGAGAAAAAGCAAAGTAGTGGAACTGCGATTTTTCGGCGGCATGACCGTGGATGAGACGGCGGAAGTGTTGCAGATCTCGCCTGAAACGGTGATGCGGGACTGGAGCCTGGCGCGAGCGTGGCTGCTGCGCGAACTTGATGGAGGAGTGAACGATGGAGCCTGAACGCTGG
>JBAVUV010000609.1:0-5705 GCA_049696955.1 Candidatus Sulfotelmatobacter sp.
GCCGCGGTGCATGCGGCCGAGGTTGCCGACAAGATCACGCACATTTCCACCGGCGGCGGAGCATCGTTGGAATTCTTGGAAGGAAAGAAGCTGCCGGGAGTCGAGGCATTGACGGACAAAAAGTGACGTCGGCTCATCAAATGGACCCGCTACGTGACAAGGATTTCGCGATCATTCGGGTTGGTGATCCCGAGGAAGTACGGTTGCTGCGGGGCGACATCACGAGGTACCCAACGGATGCGATTGTGAATGCCGCTAACTCTGAGTTGCTGCCAGGCGGTGGGGTTTGCGGTGCCATTCACCGCGCTGGCGGTCCGGCAATTGCGGAGGAGTGCCGTCGCATCCGTTCAGAACGCGGGCCGCTACAAGCGGGTCAAGCGGTTGCGACCACAGGGGGCAGTCTCGAAGCCAAGTACGTCATCCACGCCGTTGGCCCCGTGTGGCGTGGCGGAGATCACGGCGAGGCGGAATCGCTTTCCAGTTGCTACCGCGAGTCAATGCGCCTCGCCGATGAATTAAAGCTGCACTCGATCGCCTTCCCCGCGATCTCCACTGGCATATTTGGTTATCCAGTCGAACAAGCGGCGTGGGTCGCGATTCCGACCGTAATTGAAAACCTGCGAACAGCGAGGCACGTTGTACTGGTGTCCTTCTTGCTGTTCGACCAGGTGACATTCGAGACTTTCGCAACAGCCGCCATGGATCAGCGCAGACCGGCATCAGGTAGGCCATACGAATTCCTCATGGGAACCAATGAATGAATAGAACGAAGCTGATTGCCGCCAATTGGAAGATGTACAAGACTCCTGAACATACTCGCGAGTTCTTTCGGCATTTTCTGCCGTTGGTCAGCGGCCATCACCGCGATGAGATCGTGGTTTGCCCGCCGGACATTGACTTGGCGGCGGCAGTGGAAGCCGCCCAGGGATCAAGTGTATCCATTGGGGGCCAGAACGCTCATTGGAAATCGGAAGGCGCGTTCACTGGGGAAACTTCGGCGGCCATGCTGCTCGCTATTGGCGTAACCCATGTCATCATCGGACACTCCGAGCGCCGACAGTACTTCTGCGAAACCGACGATACGGTGAATCTCCGCTTGAAAGCCGCGTTGGAAGCCGGTCTCAAGCCGATCTGTTGCGTAGGCGAAGTGCTGGAAGAACGCGAGGCGGGGCTCACCGACGATGTGTTGCGCCGCCAGTGTGTGCGAGCGTTCCATGCGATCTCCGCCAAGAAGGCGGCGCATCTGGTGGTGGCATATGAACCCGTATGGGCGATTGGCACGGGTAAGACGGCTACGCCCGAGTTGGCTGCGGAGGCGCATGCGGTGATCCGGCGTGAAGCCACGGAAATATTCGGCGAGGAGTTCGCGTCGAAGCTGCGCATCCTTTATGGAGGCTCAGTCAAACCAGACAACGCATCAGCTCTAATGGCGCAGGAAGAAATCGATGGCGCGCTGGTGGGTGGAGCTTCACTCGATCCGAAGTCATTTGCGGCGATTGTGAAGTATTAAAATAGCGCGCGCGCGCCTTCGTCCCGCCATAACTTGGAGTGATATACTTCCGGCGTTCGAACGAGGAGGTTGGTTATGGCAAAAGTATTGCATTGTAACGATATCGTCGGAAACTGCGACTTTGTAGCCCGGGACGAGTCCGAGCAGGACGTCCTGCAACAAGCTGGCGAGCACGCCCGCACGGCACACCAGGTCAACGAAGTAACCCCGGAACTGGCTGAGAAAGTGAAATCCGCTATTCGCGACGAAGCCGCATAGTTTTACCTTATTCGGGCGAGCCACACGGGCTCGCCCGCTCTTGCTCCCCCGCGACCGTTAGGTTTGCTGGTCTTCCGTCGCGCTAGTCGCGCTTCCAGTGGTGTTCCTGCTGCATCGAAGGAACGTTACCCGCGGCGTATTCCGCTTAGGCTGAGAGTGCGGCGCAACCGAAAAAACTACCATTTTCCGCAGATTGCGACTCTTCTCCTCGCCCAGGGTTAATAGGTCGAGGGGGATTATGCATCCAAACGTCCGAAGGCAAAGGCTTTCCATGTGCAGGCTGGTTCTGGCGGAGCGGCTCCGAAGTTCTGTAGAAATACTCTGATATTCTGGAAGCACCAAGGTGCAACTCTTCCCTGGTGAGGGCACGCAAACGATACAACATAAACTACTTATGCCGCATCCGAATGAATGCGGCCGGAAAAGACTATTTGACCGAGCCACGACAGAAATCCAGCACTGAATTCAGCGAGGCCGAAGCCATTGATCGGGCCAAGCGGGGGGACGCGGAAGCGTTCCAAGTGCTCTATGACAAGCATAAGCGACGTGTGTATTCGCTGTGTCTCAGGATGACGGCGAATACGGCCGAGGCAGAAGACTTGGCACAGGAAGCGTTTCTGCAGCTCTACCGCAAGATTGGAACATTTCGCGGGGAGTCGGCATTTTCCACCTGGCTGCATCGTCTTTCGGTGAATGTCGTGCTGATGCATCTAAGGAAGAAGAACCTTCCCGTGGTTTCGTTGGAAGAAGCCACGCAGGGTAGCGAGGACGATTTACCCAAGAAGGATTTCGGGGCGGATGACGTGGCGTTGGCCGGGTCGATTGACCGGTTGCAGTTACAGAGGGCAGTGAACGACCTCCCTCCCGGTTACAGAACGATTTTTGTCCTTCACGATGTGGAAGGATATGAGCATAATGAAATCGCTGGACTGGTGGGATGCTCGATCGGTAACAGCAAGTCACAATTGCACAAGGCGCGCATGAAGTTGCGCGACCTGCTTAAGATGAATAGAGCCGAAAAGGCCACCAAGTCTCGAGCAGGTTAGTAGAGAAGCAAAAGAAAAGTACGAGGGACATTGGTAACCTCGGCAGGGGCGTTAGAGCTGCGATGAAAGTCTGAATCGCAGTAGATTCGGGGAGAGGTCGTATGAATTGCGTTGAGCTGCAGCAAAGCTTAGCGGAAGTGGAAGACGGAAGCACTCCGGAACAAAGCATTCACCTGAGAACATGTCCAGCTTGTGCTGAGTTATTGGAAGAACTTAAGTCGATCGTTGCCACCGCAAGTAAATTGCAGGCCAGCGATGAACCCAGCCCGCGAGTTTGGAATTCCATTGAAATCGCATTGCGGCAGGAAGGGCTGATCCGTCCACAACCCGTGGGCGGCCGGTTCGATCTGCCGCCTTCTGCTGCCCGCTGGAGTTGGGCGCGGTGGCTTGTACCGGCGGCGGCGGCGCTCCTGCTTCTTACGGTGGGAATCCGCGAACGGCAGCAATCCCTGCCCGAGCGACCAAGTCAGCAAGCTGCCCTGGTACAGCCCGTCGTGAACCCGACCGGGCTGAATGATGACGACCTGCTGCAGGAAGTGTCCGAAAATCCTCCCACCATACGAAATCAATACGAAGAGAATTTACGACGGGTGAATGATTCCATTCGGGATGACCAGATCGCGGTCAACGACAGCCCAAATGACGAAGACGCACGGCGTGCCTTGATGGATGCCTATGAGCAGAAATCCATGTTGTTCGAGATGGCGATGGATCGGCCTTGATGGTAGAACTTTTCGTGAAGAATTTATCGCGAAGTCAAAAGCGACTGGCGTGGGGGAAGTCACCTATGTTGAGTAAACGCGCGGCAGGACTCGCCACGGTCACCATCATTCTGCTGGGTTCGCTGGTCGCCGAAAGCAAGAAGGAGCTGCACTTCATAGTCGGCCCGGGCGCGGGCATATCGGTAATCAATCCTTACGGCTCGATTTCCGTGAAACCCTCTTCTGGTAACACGGTCATGGTAACTGCCATTTTGCACTCCGACAAAGTTGAGGTGGATAACAACCAGAGCGGCAACCGGGTAGATATCCAATCGCACTTGCTCCCCGGCGCCGACGTTAACTCCGGGCGCGTGGATTATGAAATCCTGGTCCCGGCCGATGCCAGCATCACCTTGCATTCCAGCACCGGAACTCTGCACGCCGAGAAACTGCATGGGGATGTCAATCTGGAGGGTCCAGGCGCAAATGTAGATGTTCGGGACATTTCCAACGCCCATGTGCATGTGAAGACCATGAACGGCGCGGTCAATCTGGACAATATCAAGAATGGACACGTAGAGGTCGACTCGCTCAGCGGAGAAGTCACTCTGAATGGCGTAAACGGTTCGCTGGTGCAGGTAGTCTCCACCAGCGGCAGGATTAACTACATCGGAGACTTTGGCAACAGCGGTGAATACCGGCTGACCAGCCACAGCGGTGACATTGACGCCACCATTCCCGAGTGGACCTCCGCTGACGTGAGCGCCCGTTCCGTCCGCGGCGAAGTCCACGATGACATTCCCCTCCAGCCCAAAACTCACACCTACTTTACCCTCGACAAGGGACGTGCCTTCGCAGGTACCGTGGGCCGCGTGGCGGTCTCATCCACGGTAGTGTTGCGAACCTTCAGTGGTAAAATTCATCTCAGAAAACGCGCCGATAACCAATAAAATTGAATAGCGAGAGCGGCGTCCTGGAGGTCGGCCAAATCGCAGGTATCGATTTATCTGATCGCGGGCCCGATATCACCATCCACCGTCCGGCGAAGCTACACGCCATCATCCTGGTCGGATTTATGGGTGCAGGGAAAAGCACGGTCGGCCGCGCACTCGCCGGGCGCCTGGGCTGGACATTTGAGGATCTCGACGACCGGATTGAACAGCGCGAAAAGCAAAAGGTAGCAGAAATCTTCCGTAATGCGGGGGAAGCCGAATTTCGTCGAGCTGAGCACGAAGCTCTGAAAGAATTGCTGCACGGACTACGCAGCGGGTCTGAGAAAGTAATAGCTTTCGGTGGCGGGGCTTTCGTCCAGCAGTCCAACGTCGGCTTGCTTGACGCGGCGAGCCTCCCCACAGTCTTTCTTGACGCGGGCGTGGAAGAACTTTTGGCGCGTTGTCAGCGACAATCGGAGACCCAAGGCTTGGAGCGCCCGTTGCTGGGAACTCCGGAACACTTCCGGCAACTATACGAAAAACGGCGACCTCACTATTTGCGAGCCAGATTCAGGCAGCGAACGGAAGGTAAAGAGGTTCAGGAAATCGTGACAAACCTGGTTCAGGCTTTAGGTCTGCTGGAGAGCGCCGCAGACGAGGAGAAGATGAAGTGACACGGATCGCGCACATTCGATGGGGAATGGTGGCGGTTTTGGCTTGCGCGCTTGCAAGTCATGCCGCCGACAAGAAGATCAGTGCGAAACAACCCAGCTCGCAGACGGTCGATTCCGGTTCCTTCGGAATTTTCATCAGGGGCCAGCGCGTGGTGACTGAAAGCTTCAGCATACAGCAGGATAACGGCATCAGTACCGTCAAATCCCATCTTCGGGAAGCCGGCAATTCGAACGCGGGTCAGAACTCCGAACTGCAGATGATGGGCAGCGGAGAACTGATTCGTTACGACTGGAACGATGGCAACAGTTCACTGGTAGTCACGCCGAAAAATGAATTCCTGCTGGAAAAGATTACGACTGGAACGTCCTCCAAGCCGGCTGAGCAGCCATTTCTGATGCCCAACACCTCGGTGATTCTCGATAACAACTTCTTCGTTCAGCGTGAAGTGCTAGCCTGGCGTTACTTGGCAACCAACTGCCACAGCGATAACGGCACTCTAAAGTGCCAGCAAGGTCCGGTTGAGTTTGGCGTTCTCGTGCCGCAAGATCGGACTTCCATGCCGGTCCGGGTGGAATTAGTAGGC
>JBAVUV010000610.1:0-7615 GCA_049696955.1 Candidatus Sulfotelmatobacter sp.
CCCAGATATATTTCGTGCCCGGCTCAAAATAAACGGATGAACTCCACGAGCCATCTACGCCAAGTTTCGAGCTGTCCTTGTCAGAAGCCACTGCTTGCGACGCTTCGGTTTTCGCAGCTTTGGAGTCCGGCTTGTGCTCGATTTTGTATACTTTGCCATCCGGAGCGGTCGCCGCAAAGATCGTCCCTGCCGGGCCAATCTGCAGAGCTTGCACCTGTAGTTCCTTGGGCTCAAAAATGATAGTCGCCTTGCCGTCCGGTGTAACGCGGTACACGCGGGCCGGCGCGCCCGCCGCCGCATATACGTTGCCCGCGCCGTCAGCCGCGATCGCCCAAATGTAAGTGGAAGGCGTGGCATAAAGGCTCTTAAAAGTAGGTGCCAGTTCCAGGCCGCCGGCACTGCGAATGGCCACGCCTGTAGCCGTGCCTTTGATCAGTTCGTCGAATTTTGATTGTTCCCAGGTGCGGGTACCCTCGGCAAACGCCGTCAAAACTAGACCGGATATGCTGAGGTTGGAAAGAAGAAAAGCGGTGAGAAGAAGGAAGAAAAACTTTCGCGTGCTGTGCAAAATCAGACCTCGAAATTTCGTTGTGACGATAAAAGTAATGCAGATAATTTGAGGTTACCATGGCCGCAGGGTCCGGCGCGAAGGCCCGGGCTGGCGCAGGCCGCGCCGAAGGCCGATTCTCCGTGGTATCGTAGAATTTCATGGGTTCTCCGCGCCAGGATCTGCTGAGCTTGCTCGCCCACAAGTCTTTCCGTTTGGGCGAGTTTAAGCTCTCTTCAGGTGGGACCAGCGACTACTATATCGATTGCCGCACCACTACCCTTGACGCCAAGGGCGCGCGCCTGACCGGGCAGGTATTTTTCGACGAAATCCGGCAGCGGGGATGGAAGCCGCAAGCCATCGGCGGACTCACCATGGGCGCCGACCCGATTGTAGTAGCGGCTGCCGTGGTGAGCGGCGAACTGCAGGGATTCCTGGTTCGCAAAGCTGAAAAGCAGCACGGGACGGGACAGCGCATCGAAGGCTTCCGCGAGAAAGGTGCGCGCGTAGTGATCGTCGACGACGTTTGCACGACCGGAGCCTCCACCATACAGGCCATCGAGGTTGCCCGCGAATTTGGATTCCAGTTGGTTGGCGTCATGTGCCTGGTGGAGCGCGAAGAAGCTAAGGGAAGGCCGAACGTCGAGAAAGCAGCGGCTCCGGCCCCTTTTGTATCGATTTTCACGGCGAATGATGTGCGCGCCGAGCATATTCGACAGACTGAGGATACTCAACCTCCAATCTTTGCGGTTGCCGCGACGTGCGAGGTCTGCGGCCGGCCTGCGGCGACCAACAACCCTCGACGTCTCTGCGAGGCTCACAAAAATTGATAGAAAGTCCTACAACTCTTTCATGATCCAAACTCTCGAATGGACCGACAACGGCGTACGCTTCATCGACCAGACGAAGCTACCCACCGAAGAAGTCTACGTTGTCTGCAAGACTCACGAACTGGTTGCCGATGCTATCCGCACCATGATCGTCCGCGGAGCCCCAGCCATTGGCGTGGCGGCTGCCATGGGAATCGCGCTCGGCATAAAGGAATCGAAAGCCGAAACAGTTGGTGATCTCAAGCGCGATCTCGACCAGATCTGCGAAAACATGGGCAAGACCCGGCCTACGGCGGTCAATCTTTTCTGGGCCATCCACCGCATGCAGGAGAAATTCGAGCGCCTGCGCATTCGTCCGATCGCGCAAATCAAGCAGGAACTGGTTGAAGAGGCCAAACGGATGCACGCCGAGGATATTGCCGCCAACCAGGCCATGGGCCGGCACGGCGCCACGCTCATGCCTGCTAAAGGCGGTGTGCTCACCCACTGCAACGCCGGCGCGCTAGCCACTGCCGGCTACGGAACGGCTCTCGGCGTGATTCGCGCGGCGGTCGAGCAAGGCAAGAAAATCCACGTCTACGCGGACGAGACGCGGCCTTTTCTGCAGGGCTCGCGGCTCACAGCCTGGGAACTGATGAAAGACGGCATCCCCACTACCGTGATCTCCGACAATATGGCCGGTGCGATTATGAGGCAGGGGAAGATTGCCGCCATCGTCGTGGGAGCCGACAGAATCGCCGCCAATGGGGACGTTGCCAATAAGATCGGCACCTACGGCGTGGCTGTTCTCGCCAAAGAAAATGAAATCCCGTTCTATGTGGCCGCGCCAATTTCGACTGTGGATCTTGCCTGCGCAAACGGGGACATGATCCCGATCGAGCAGCGCAATGCAAAAGAAGTCAGCCATATCGCCGGGAAACAGATGACCCCCGACGGCGTATCCATCGAAAACCCGGCATTTGACGTGACTCCAGCGAAATACATAAGTGCCATCATCACTGAGCGCGGCATCGCGCGCGACCCGTACGCCGACTCTCTGCGAAAGCTTGCGGATGCCGAATCCAAGGTTGAAGTCTAACGATAAACGTCGGCCAGACCGATGAACTTTCCATTGCGGGATTCGGCAGCCAGCGTGACGCCCATCACATCCCAGGCTTGGACGGTCGTATACAGTTTTAGCATCCTGCGGCCGCCGAGAGAGGGCGGGCAACCAGTCTGCATCAAACGTATATGGTTCAAACGGGCCATTCCGGCTGAGAGCCGACTGTGAGAAGATGGCCGAGTTCTACTGTTTGCGCCGGGGTATTTCTAGGGGCGGGACAGGATGGACCGGAGCGAGGGCTGAGTGCATCTAAGTACAAAGGCGGCGACTTCGGAAGCGCTGCTGAGGGTGCGGGGTTTAAAGAAGGTTTTCCGGTCCGGCGAATCGGACTTAGTGCTCTTTGAGAATCTATCGTTTGAGGTGAAGCGCGGCGAGATGCTGGCCATCGTCGGAGAGTCGGGAGCGGGGAAGAGTACCTTGTTGCACATCCTGAGCGCTCTTGATCATGCTTCCGCAGGTGACGTATACTGCGCCGAATTGAAGCTGAATTCTCTGTCGGCGGACGAAGCATCCGAGTTTCGCAATCGCGAAGCCGGTTTTGTCTGGCAGTTTCATTATTTGCTACCGGAATTTACCGCTGCGGAGAACGTTGCCATGCCATTGTTGGTGCGAGGGCTCAGCTGGACTCAGGCGGCTCCGGAGGCTTCGCGCTGGTTGCGCGAGGTCGGATTGGAGCAGCGCGGGCATCACCGCTCGGGAGAGCTTTCCGGCGGCGAGCAACAGCGAGTGGCTCTGGCGCGCGCTCTCATTACCGGTCCGAAGCTGTTGCTGGCCGACGAGCCCACCGGCGATCTCGATGGGCAGACGGCGGAAGCGGTTTTCGAATTGATTGCGCGATTGCATCGCGAGCACCAACTCACCTCTCTGATTGCAACCCACAACTTGGCGTTTGCGCGGCGCTGCCACCGCGTGTTGCGGTTGCAGCACGGAGCGGTTGAAGAAGTTGCACCGGATTCTTTGCCTGGGTAGAAGCGACACTTTTGAACGACTGCTTTGAGTAGTGCCAAAGATGTGTAAGAGGCATGCGAAGGATTAGTTAGACAAAGTGCAAGAAATTGAACTATCGGCAAATCGGGGGATTTTCAACAGGTTCCTTCGGTAACATTAGAATAACGTTTCTGCACTTGGGTTTGGTGGCCGTTTAACTGCATAATGTGAAGACGGAAGACCAGATGCAAGTAAAGAACATTAACGGGCCAGGGTTTCGGTAGGTTTGAGCAGGCAATTGCCTTCTCGGCCGGAAGCACAGGGGGAAGGGCATTATGTTTGAACGTTATACGGAGAAAGCCAGGCGCGTCATCTTTTTCGCGCGCTACGAAGCGAGCCAGTTCGGGTCTCCTTATATAGAGACCGAGCACCTGTTATTGGGACTCCTGCGCGAAGATAAAGCTCTGACCAATCGATTCCTGCGTTCGCACGCTTCGGTTGAGTCCATCCGCAAACAAATTGAAGGTCACACTACGATTCGGGAGAAGGTCTCGACCTCGGTGGATCTTCCTCTCAGCAACGAGTGCAAGCGCGTACTGGCCTATGCCGCGGAAGAAGCGGAGCGGTTGTCGCACCGGCACATCGGAACCGAACACCTCCTACTCGGACTGCTGCGGGAAGAAAAGTGCTTCGCTGCGGAGATCCTGCACGAGCGCGGCTTGCGGCTGGCCACGATTCGCGAAGAATTAGCCCGCACCAGCCAGGAAAAAGCGCAGCCGCAACGGCAACGTGAATCCTCCCTGTTGAGCGAATTCTCCCGCGATCTTACTCAGGCGGCAATGGACAGCCAGCTCGATCCGCTGGTCGGCCGCGACGGGGAACTCGAACGCGTGGTGCAAATTCTGTGCCGGCGTACCAAGAACAATCCCGTGCTGATCGGTGAGCCCGGCGTGGGCAAGACAGCCATCGTCGAAGGTCTCGCACAGCGCATCGCCGACGGCGAAGTGCCATCGTTCCTCGCCGATAAGAGAATCCTGGCGCTTGATCTTTCCTTGATCGTTGCCGGAACAAAATATCGCGGACAGTTCGAAGAGCGGCTAAAAACGATCATGAAAGAGCTGATGGAATCGCAGAACTCCATCATCTTCATCGACGAACTGCATACACTCGTAGGCGCCGGATCGGCAGAAGGTTCGCTCGATGCCGCCAACATTCTGAAGCCCGCATTGTCACGTGGCGAGATTCAATGCATCGGCGCCACCACGCCAGGCGAATATCGCAAGTCGATCGAGAAAGACCGGTCGCTCGAGCGCCGCTTCCAGGCGGTGAAAGTGCCGCCACCGAACGAGGCTGATGCCATCAAAGTGCTGTTCGGCATTAAAGACCGGTACGAGAAATTTCACGCCGTCACCTACACCGACGATGCCATCAACTTCGCGGTTTCACACTCGAACCGTTACATTCCGGACCGCTTCCTGCCAGACAAGGCGATCGATCTGGTGGATGAAGCCGGTGCGCGCGTGAAGCTGCGCCAGACTTCGCAGCCGGAAGAAATCACCGAAGTGCAGAAGCGCATCAAGTTCATCGTGCACCGCATGGAGAACGCGATCGCGAACCACGAGTTCGAGAAGGCGCGCTTCTACTCAGATGAGGAACGCAAGGAGCGCGAGAACCTGCGCGCCCTGCGCGAGAAATATCATCTGGATGAATCCTCGACCGGTGTTGTGGGTCGCGAAGACATCGAAGATGTGGTCTCGCGCTGGACGGGTGTTCCGATCACTTCGATTAAAGAAGAAGAGACGCAGAAGTTGTTGCGCATTGAAGAAGAGCTGCACAAGCGCATCATTTCGCAGGATAAATCAATCAGCGCTCTGGCTCGGGCGATCCGGCGTTCGCGCGCCGGCTTGAAGAGTCCAAACCGGCCGATTGGTTCGTTCCTGTTCCTTGGTCCCACTGGCGTGGGCAAGACGGAAGTCGCGCGCACGCTGGCCCAGTTCATGTTCGGGACCGAGAAAGCTTTAGTCCGCTTCGACATGTCGGAGTTCATGGAGAAGCATTCGGTTTCGAAGCTGATTGGCTCGCCCCCGGGATATGTGGGTTATGAAGAGGGTGGTCAGCTCACCGAGCGTGTGAAGCGCGCGCCTTATTCCGTGGTCCTGCTCGATGAAATCGAGAAGGCGCATCCGGATGTGTTCAACATCCTGCTGCAGGTTTTTGAAGACGGCCAGTTGACCGATGGACTCGGAAACACGGTCGACTTCAAGAACACGATCCTCATCATGACCTCGAACATCGGGGCTCGGCACTTGCAGAAGCGCGAGGGCTTCGGCTTCCAGTCGACCGCGGAAGATCAGGTTTCGGGTAAGGTGGAGGAATTGGTAAAGGGCGAGGTGAAGCGCACCTTCAATCCAGAATTCCTGAACCGCCTGGACGAGATCATTCTGTTTCTGGCTCTAAGCGAGGCAGACCTTATCCAGATTCTGGAACTCATGGTTACGCAACTCAACCAGAACCTGGCACAGAAATCGATCACGGTCACAGTGGCGGATGAGGCCAAGAAGTGGATCCTGAATCAGACGTTGACGGATCGCTCCTACGGCGCTCGCCCATTACGCAGAGCATTGCAGAAATATATCGAAGACCCGCTGTCGGAGGCGCTGATTCAAGGAACGATTACCACGCGCCCTGCCTTCATCGAGGTCTTCCTCGAAGACAACAAGTTGTTCTATCGCCCAGTGGACGCCGAAAAGACAGAGGGCGTGCTGCTGTACGAAAACAGCTAAAGGTTAGACATCAGATAAAAGCCGTCAGCGCGAGCTGGCGGCTTTTCTTTTGCCCACTATGTTTGCAAGAGATTTTCCGTATCTGCGGATTGTCTCCGGCCGCGATTTGAGATAGATGAACTGCCCTTCACGCCACGTCTCGATCAGATTGGCATCGGCCAAAATCTTCAAATGATGCGAGATTGTGCCCGGGGTGAGTCCGTATTTTTCGACCACTTGCCGGCAAAACATCTTCTTACAGGCGGAAATGCCCTCGTAAATCTGCAGGCGCGTGGGACCGCTCAGCGCTTTCGAAATGCGGGCTAATTCCTTTCTTTCCATATACAGATCCCAATTTAGCATGCGGCGGCAAAAAGTTGAGCCGGAAATAGTTTGATAGTCATCAAACTATGGAAATAAGCGGAACCGGTTTCACATATATTTTCACTTGGCCGCTATCTCATACAGGAGAGTCGTTATGGCAAAAAGATTTGCTGGGAAAACTGTTGTGGTCACGGGCGGCAACAGTGGTATTGGCCTCGCAACCGCCAGACTGTTTCACGAAGAAGGAGCGAGGGTCGCCATTTCAGGACGGGACCAGAAGACGTTGGATGAGGCAGTCAAAGCAATCGGAAAGGATGCACTGGCAGTTAAGGCCGACGTTTCCAATCTGGCAGATATTGACAGGTTGTATGCACAAGTAACCGGGAAGTTCGGCAAGATCGACGCTCTCTTTGCCAACGCAGGGATCGCCAAGTTCTCTCCCGCAGCCGACAGCGGAGAGCCCCTATTTGATGAACTATTCGGCATTAACGTGAAGGGATTGTATTTCACGCTGCAGAAGGCGCTCCCGCATCTTAACGACAACGCCGGAATCGTGCTGAATGCGTCCGTCGTAGGCACAAAAGGTTACCCGGGAACGAGCATCTATTCCGCTACCAAGGCGGCGGTGCGTTCGCTCGCCCGAACTTTCGCGGGAGAGTTGGTCGACCGCGGCATTCGTGTAAATGTTGTCAGCCCCGGTCCAATCGAGACTCCGATTCTTGGAAAAGCCGGAATGCCGCAAGCGGCACAGGACGAGTTTGCGGCGGGCGTCAAGGCGCGAGTTCCCATGAAGCGCTTCGGCACTCCCGAGGAGGTCGCGCATGCCGTGCTGTTCCTGGCCAGCAACGAGGCATCCTACATCACCGGCGTGGACTTGAATGTTGATGGCGGCACAGGTCAGCTTTAAACTGGTACAGAGTAAGAACGCGATTTGGGCTTGGATTGGGATGCATCATGAACAAAGTCAACCTTGCCGATAAGTTCTCGAAGATTTCTGAATTCTGGAAGCCTTACATCGCCGCCGAGTTAAACGGCCAACATGTGAAACTGGATAAGCTGAAGGGCGAGTTCGTCTTTCACCACCACGAGCATGAAGACGAAATGTTCCTGGTGGTGAAAGGCC
>JBAVUV010000611.1:0-7303 GCA_049696955.1 Candidatus Sulfotelmatobacter sp.
CAAACCAACCGAAGCGAATCATCTCAGCGGCTTCGCGGCGAAAAATGGCGCTGGCACAAAAAGCGAGATGGGCGAATGTCCGGAAGGGCCCGCAGTCAGCAGCCGGGGCTACAAAGTTAGCCTCAGCTACGCCTGCGAAGCGCACCATGTCGGCAGCAGCGCGGAAAAAGATTGCCGCGGCTCAAAGAGCGAGATGGGCGAAACTCAAGGCCGGACAGAAGAAGGTGGCATAGAGACAACAAGCCTGCGGCGAGTATGCGGCAAGCGGGCGGTATGGGTCAGAGTCTCCACACTTGACGAACGCGTCGCTACTGGGCGCGAATGCTGCCGCGAATCACAATCACCGATGCTGCCGGCAAGTCATAAGCTGTGCCTGCGCTGACATTCTGCTTCATGTGCAAAATCGGCCCATCCGGATCGGCCCTGCCCGTGGTTTCCACCGTGACCGAAGGCTCAGCCGGATATTCGGCATGTCCTACGGAGCGCGTAACTCCGGGATGCCACTGATACTGTCCCTTTCCGAATATGGAGATCTCAACCGTCCCGTCGAATGCATTGCTGCGGCCGCTGTCCTGATTCTCGATCTCATGGTTTTCGAACGCGATCCTCACCCGGTGAGCATTCCGCTGGTCGCGATTCACCACCAGCAGCGACCACCGGCCATCGGGACGCTTCAGAGCGTAAGCCGTTACCATGGCATGTCCAGCGCCATCGTTGACATCGCTCCTGGCGGAAAATACATCGTGTGGTTCGTTGCCGGGGACGACCCATTCGAGATTAATCATCTGAGCCGTGAAGAACTGTGCCAGGGGTTGCTGAATTTTGTAGTGGCCATCGACGGTGAGCATCCCGAAGGTTCCTGGCGAATCGCTGCAGCCGTGTTCCATCAGCAATGGCAGATAGTGGAAGTAGTAAACTCCGTTCCCGCCCGCAGTCAGAAATGAACCAATGTAATCGGCGAGCCAGAGCCCGGAAAAAATATCCATGTAAGTTTCGCTGGCGCCCGAGGACAGATTTGATTCCGTAATAAACATGGGAAGGTTCGCGGGGATTCCATCATTGCGCCAGACCTGCATGATGTGGCTTACAAGCTGTGGTTCGTCATAAAGACTGCCCCAGGGAATTCTGCAAGGGTCGTAGGGATAGTGTTCAAAAGAAAAAAAGGCGAGGTCGCGCATGCGCCCGTGTCGTTTCAGATAGGCGATGAAACGGCCGGTCCACGATACGTTGCCGTTTGCGTCAGGCCAGGTTTCGATATCCTGGTTCACGCCCTGGAATGACGGCCCGCCTAGTTTCAGAGTGGGGTCGAGGCGGTGAAGCGCCGTAGCCCACTGAAGATAAAGCGCGCCATAATCCTCCGGAACCATATATTGGCCATCGGACTCTTCGCCCATCTCGACATAGGAAACGGGATACTTCCGCTTCTCGAGATAAGCGATCTCGGCGACGGCATTTTCCGGCGTGTCGTACAACAAAGCCACCGGGATCATCGCCGGAAGCCCGCGAGTGACGCCGCTGTTAAAAAAAAGATCGAAGCCCGCCTGGGCTTGATGAGTTGTGCCCAGGTCCGAAGATTCGTGCCACGGATCTACCGAAGAACAATAAGTCGTTGTCTGTTCCTGATCGGGCGTATGCCGCAGAATGTCGTGGAAATCTCCGTCGGCGGAAGACGTTCCAAGATAAATCTCGCGAATCGCGTATCCGACGCAATCCCGCGGGTCAGCGGATGCACGAATTCCACACGTATTCGAAGACTCCGTCATCAGAATGCGCACGAAGCGGACCGGAAGAGGACTGGGATTCAACCGAAGGATGTCTGATCCGCCATGGCTGTGCTCAATCTCGCCCAAAGGAAAAGTCTCCCACACTCCACGCGTGGGCCAGTGCATAGGATCGTCTCCGGTCCAGTGCTGCACCACAAATTTCGTGGCGTAGGGTTCGCCCCATTTGATCTGAATGCTGTCGACTTGCTGTATTTGCGCCAGATCGATCACGACCCACTGCGGATGCAACGAATCACTTTCACCGGTAAAGCGCTCGGTAAGATATGGATTACTCTTCCAATAAGTATTCTCATCGCCATCGGTCATACGGGAAAAACCGGCATTCGGAGTACCGTCATTTCGCGTGAAGCCACGATGCGGCAACGCATATCCATAGGAGTAACGAATGGGTTCGGCGGGAGTTGCTGAGCCGGTAAAGTATCCTTTGTTCCCGGCTTCGCTCCACGTGCCGCGAGGATTCCAATGCCAGGCCTCAATGGAGAGTTCGGTATTGTTGCGATAGCTGACGGGCTGCCAGCCGGAGGCCATAGCTCGGCCCAAATTCGGCTGCGTCAAGCCGCTGTCGATCGCTTCCGCTGGAATGCGATCGATGCCCGCTCCGAGTGTTTCATTGGGACGAAAATGATTCGTAGAATGCCCCGGCGTTATGTCGACCTGGATAGTCTGCGCCCCAGACTCCGTTGCCGCAACCAGGACAATGAGGATCAAAGACCACGCGAAAGCCGCCACCAATTTATTCATGAGCCGCATTTCCCGGACCCCCCACCGGATAAATACGAGGAAGGCGTTGCTCTACGGTAGGCAGAGCAGGAAAGGCGGCATGCGGTTCCTTCTGGTACCAATACGCAACGGAAAAAAAGTTGTCGGAGCGATGATTGGCATGCCCATGCTCGATTGTCGCTCTGAGAGATGTGGTGAAAGGGATCGGTGAATCCAAATGAAATCGATACACCGAAGAACGGCTGCCCGCAAGCTCGGGTCCCACTACTGGTGCTCCGAATAACGCGTAGGAGAATGGATGGCCGAAAGCCCAGGCTCCGAGAAAATAGTCTTCCGATCCAGTGCCGTTGATGGAGGGACGCTTTTCGCCATCGACAAAAAACATGTCATCTCCTTCACCCCACCAGCCGTCCTGATTCTGAAGAATCGACATGGTCACGCCTACGAAGTGCCCCTGCCCGGCGGCTTCCATCCACACGTAATTGTTTTCGCCATCAAGATTTTTCTTCGCATTCACGGCGGCGTTATCGTTCGACTCCCACTGATTCGTCCACCCTTTGGCTGGAGTTGCCTGACGGTACTGCGCGTGAAAATACATGGTGTCCGCGGGAAGGTCGTGATGCAGAGCCTGATAATCGATGTTGAAGTAGAACGCGTCAACGCCTTCCTTTCCTTCGTTGGTAACGGTGATTCTGGCTCGCTTGCGAAAAGGCATCGGAAAAAACGAGTTCAAGGCCTTATCCGAGGCCACGGAAAGCGGGATGGATTCAAATTGGAAGTAATCGCCAAGGCCAAGCCCAAAGAAATCGCCGATCGGAGTCTCCACGCTCGGCGACGCTTCCCCGTCCCAATACATGCGCAGAACCAGCTTTTTTAAGTGATACTGCTCCGGCGAAGCGATCGTGATCCAGATGTGGGTAATGATTCCGGGGCCTGAGTCATCGAGTAACGTGATCGTATCTCCGGACTTTATCTTGTAAAAATCGTCGTTGCCCCCAGTGCGGTCATAACTGGAAGCGCGCTTCTGAACATAGTCGTGAGGCGCGGCAAGACCGGAGAGAAGTTTGCTCTGATCGCCATCCGACTGCGCCCAGACAGCGGCGCACATCATCATCATGCCAATCAGAATCTTTTGTACGCACTGGAACCACACGAGCTGTCGGTTAATTTTTCTCATGCGACCTTTTCATCGGGAGACCTGTGCAATGTATACAGCGAACGGCTCCACAATAATGTGATCTAACTGACCAGTGGGCGCGGGCGTCGAGGTCGTCAGTAGAGTCCTGGCCTTAGCAGACGAAAAGCCCTCGGACGAAAGATCAAAGCCGACATGCTGCGCGGTCGCAGACATATTCAGAACGACAAGCACGGCCTCATCCTTATACCGCCGCAGGTAAGCGAGCACGTTGGGATCATCCCGGTTCAGCGCAACATAATCTCCATTCACGAGCGCGTCATTTTGATGATGCAACACCAGTAACTGCCGGTAAAACTGCAGGATGGAGTTCGGATCGTTCGACTCAGTCGCAACATTGTGCGTCCTCGCACTCGCGGGAACGGGCAGCCACGGTGTTCCGGCTGTGAATCCAGCGTTGGCTGAGTCATCCCACTGCATGGGAGTGCGCTCCCCGTCGCGGCCCTTGTATCCCGGCCATCCTGTAATTCCCATCGGATCCTTCACATCTTCCTTGCGCTTGGGATCGTTGTTCTCCATGCCGATCTCTTCGCCGTAATACATGATCGGCGTGCCCCGCAGCGTCAGATAGAGCGCCGCCATCAGTTTGGCAATCTGGTCATTGTGCTTCCCGTCACCGTAGCGCACATACGATCGCGCCATATCATGATTGCCGATCACGTAAGTCGGCCAACCGCCGGTAGATTCGGCGAGCGCAATCTGCTTCCGGAAATCGGGCGCGGAAAGCTTATCGAGAGTGCAGAACATGAAATCCATGGGCAGTTGGATTTCATCGTTGTGCGCGCCATAGTATTCCTTCAATTCGGCGGCGCTGTCGGTATAAGTCTCGCCCACCAGAACGGCGTCGCTTTCATCGGCAACGCTTCTCAGGCGGCGGAGAACTTCATGATTCTCCGGCAGCTTGTCATTGTATTTGTTCAGCATATTCGGATCGCCCATTTCGTCTTTTCCCGGCCGAATGGGATTGTCGTGCAGTTTCGGATCCTCGAACAAAAGATCGACAGCGTCCAGACGAAATCCAGAAACCCCGTGCTTGTACCAGAAGCGAGTCACGTCGAACATGGCTTTTTCCACCGCCGGGTTGCGCCAGTTCAAATCAGGCTGCGCCGTGGCAAAGAAGTGGTAGTAATACTGGCCGGTTGTGGGATCGAACTTCCATGCCGAACCTCCAAAACCGGAGATCCAATTATTAGGAGGTTGGCCGTCGCCTTTGCCATCGCGCCAAATGTACCAGTCGCGATGCGCAGACGTGCGCGAGGATTTCGAATCCAGGAACCATGGATGCTGGTCGGAAGAGTGGTTGATGACGAAATCCATGATGATGCGAATGTTGCGTTTCTTCGCGGCCTGTACCAGATGATCGAAATCCGCCAGGGTCCCATACATGGGATCGATGTTCTCGTAATCGGAAACGTCGTAGCCGAAATCAACTTGCGGCGAGGGATAGCAGGGCGAAATCCAGATGGCGTCCACGCCGAGTTGCTCTAAATAATCCAGCCTGGATTCAATTCCCTTGAGATCGCCGATGCCGTCGCCGTTACTGTCGGCAAAACTGCGAGGATAAACTTCATAGAAGACGGCATTCCGCCACCACTGGCGGCCTTTGGCATTCGCCGGGCTCTTCTGCGCCTGGGAAAAAGAAAACGCGAGGCACATGGCCATCATTGCTAGTGCTGCGAATCTCATCTTCTGGGGCATTTTGCATCCTTGTAATAATGTTCAAGAGCCAAAGCCGAATCGCACCGGGTCTCTACCGCGCGGCAAAATGAAAAATAACTTTAGCCTGCGGATCGGCGCCGGCCGTGGTCACCGGAAGTTGCACCCGGACCTTTCCTTTCGCGCCGGTTTTCTCTTCAAGCTCAGCCCCTTCGACGGTAGAGATCTGCTCTGGGTTCCATGCCAAGAGTTCATAACTCGCCCCGCTCGCTCCCGAGAGAAGCAGGGTTAGAGTCTCCCGGTTCGCCGACCACGATTCGGAAAGGACTCGCAAACCCTGGCTGGTGCTTCCCAAACCTGGAAGAGCTGACGGGACGCCGAGCTCAAAGTCATTCTTCATCTGGATCTCGATAGCATTTCGGTCACCCACAATCGGGAGATTCACAGTGACATGCTGATCTGAAGAATTTGCTTCAATATGAAACGGCAGCGCGCGTCCGTTAAGGCGAACCGCCGTAATTCTGGCGCGCAAGCTCGATGCCGGCGAAAACTGAAGCGAACACTTTCCCGCGCCCGAAGATTGCATTTCTAACTGGATTTTGTCCGGCGTCCGCTGGTACTTCAAATTCAACGCGACTGTGCCCATGCGCACGTTATTGACGGAAAACGAATCCCAGTCCGCTGGAATGTGAGGAGCGAAATTTAATTGACACGTGGCAGCGTCCACTTGCAAGCCGAGCAATCCGCTCAGCAGAGGATTGACCACCATGGCCGCCGACCATATCTGCTGTGGCGACGCTGTCGCCAGCGTTTGAAAATAGTCGCCGGAAAGAACTTCAGCGACGTGGCCCAGCGACCCATTCAAAGCCAGCAAAGCGTTGGCCCGCAAGTTAGAGTAGGCGGGCAACGCGCGGTGATACCGATACTCGCCTATGGACGCCCAACCGGTGAACAGCGGCCACACGGTTCCGAAATGATATCCACTTGGATTGTATTTCGGGTCGTGCGAAGAAAGAATCCGCATGCCCCAGTCAGTCTGTTGATCGGGGCCGGCAAGCTGTTCAATCATGCTTCGAGCTTGATCTTCGTTGAGCTGCTTAAACCACATCGGCACCGTAGCCAGAACGCTGGGCACGTCGATGGGATTGTTACGGGCATCGAGCGCGTAAGCGTAGATTTTGTTTTCCGGCGACCAGAAAGTTTTGTCCAACACCGGCTCTTGCCGCTCGAATCTTCGCTGCAGCTCTTGGGCCACATCTTCTTTTCCAAGGAGATGAGCGAGGTGAGAAAGCGCGCGTGCGGCCTCCACTGCCAGAGATGCCTGATAAATTTCGATCCGTACTGGATAGAGCGGCCCTCCTTCAATCCAGCCGGTTCCCACGCCCGCGTTCTGCGCTAGTCCCTGCGCATCGTATGTAGATCGGAGAAACTCGTAAGCTCTCGATAGGTTGTCCCATTTCTGTTGGGCGAATCCAATGTCTCCGCTGTGCGTCACGTAATCGTTCACCGCAATAATGAACAGCGGAGTCGCGTCGGCGGAGGCGTACGCATAAGGGGTATTGAACCAATCCATGAAACTCGCGCTTTGCGAGATTTCGTGAGGGACTTTGCCGTCCGCTCGCTGATACTTACTCACGAATTCCAAAGCTTGACGGGCAGTTGAGAAATCGCCCTCGGCATCCAGCGCCAAAGAAGTCCACTCCGCGTCTCGCCCAAAGAACCAGGCGAAGCCGGGACGATCGTTGTCGCCAGACTTATTGAAACCGGCAACCAGACCTTCTCCCAAAAAAGGGTTCTGCACGAGGCCTTGCACCATGCTGACTCTCGCCCAGTCATAGGCGGTTTCGATTTGCGAGTCAGGAAGCTTAAGGCTGATCGTGCGGTCCAGATAATCGCGGTAATAGGCGGCCGAGCCCTGCAGCAACTGCGCGTAGTCATTGGCCAGATG
>JBAVUV010000612.1:0-1742 GCA_049696955.1 Candidatus Sulfotelmatobacter sp.
TCCCCAGCCTGGTGCCGCCTCCCGATCAGCATGTCAGGCTTTCAACGCACTCGGCAAATGTCACCCGCGACACTCGCGATAACCCTCTCGACGAACACAGGGGCATGTTGGACACGGTGCAATTGGATTTCAATGCCAGTAAGCTGGGTTCAAGCGTGAACTTTGCAAAGCTCACCGGGCAAGCCGCATTCTATCGCGAGAAATTCCATCACATCGTATGGGCCGACAGCGTTCGCATCGGTTTGGCTCAGCCGTTTTCTAACAGCTTCGTTCCTCTCAGCGAGGCGTTTTTCAGCGGAGGCGGCAATTCTCTTCGCGGCTTTCCCCTTGACAGCGCGGGCCCGCAACGCAAGGTCGAAGTCTGCGGCAGCGGATCGAGTTCCAACTGCACACTCATCCAGGTCCCGAGCGGCGGCAATGAACTTCTCATACTGAATTCGGAAGCGCGAATCCCTCTGCCGATCAAGAAAGGGCTTAGGCTGGCAGTCTTCTACGATGGCGGCAACGTCTTCCCCTCGGTTGGATTCCACGATTTCACAGAGCTCTACTCGAATAACGTGGGACTGGGGCTGCGCTATTCCACGCCAATTGGGCCGATCCGCTTTGACATCGGCCGCAACCTTAATCCGGTTCCAGGAATCGGCGCCACCCAATACTTTGTCGGAATTGGCCAAGCTTTCTGAGAAGAGATATGGCGAGTCCCATTCAACACGACCAAAATCCGAGCGGCGCTTCGCGGCAGAGGCACGCGGTTCTCCGGGTGATCGCGTGGATCGGGGCGGCCCTGGCGCTCGTCGTCGCGCTCGCTTGCGGCGCACTAATGGCAGTCCTGAATACAAACCGGGGCCATCGGTATCTGCTCGGGTTGGTGCAAAGAAAAGCCAGCGATGCGCTGGGTGCGCGCGTTCAAATCGAGAATCTGACACCGCACCTTGCGACGCTGAGCGCGGACCTCTACGGAATCCGGATTTCCGGCGCCGCCCCCATCACGAATCCGCCGCTGCTTGAGGTCGATCATCTCGCAGTGGGTGTGCGCGTGGTGTCTCTATTGCACAGGACGAGGTACCTCGACAACGTGCAGATCGACCATCCAGTAGCGTGGATTGTGGTGGACAAGAATGGCAGATCGAACCTGCCCGTCCCTGAACAAAGCGGATCGAGCCATACCGATCTCTTTCAACTGGGCATTCGCCATGCGCAAATCTCACGCGGCGAGCTCTATTACAACTCGCGCCCACATGCGATTTCGGCCGATCTGCACGATCTTGCATTCGACTCGATATTCAGCGCTCCGCTCACGCGCTATAGCGGCAGCCTCGCCTACTCCCAGGGAAAGCTGATCGTAGGAACGTTTCGGCCGTTGCAGCACGATCTCAAAGTGGAGTTTGCGGCAACCCCGCAGGGATTCACGGTCAAGCAAGGTACCGTAACCGCGGGCCCTTCTCATGCAACTGTGAGTGCAACGATTGAGAACTTCAGCAATCCTGTTGTGCAGGCGAAGTACGACGTTGTGCTCGACGGCGACCAGGCCGCCCAAATTCTTAATGAACCCACGATACCCTCCGGTTCTGTGCTTCTGTCGGGTGGGCTTCACTATCAAGAGTCAGCGAACCAAAGCGCGCTCCAGTCGTTGGCGATCGATGGCAGCCTCAGTAGCGCGGGGTTCGCCATGAATACCTCAACAGCACGCACCCGCATTGCCAATCTTTGGGCCCATTATTCTCTCGCGGACGGGAATGCCT
>JBAVUV010000613.1:0-4860 GCA_049696955.1 Candidatus Sulfotelmatobacter sp.
CGGATCGCCGCATACATCTGGCTGTAACCGGTACAGCGGCACAAATTACTGCTTAGCGCAGCGCGAACCTCATCTTCCGATGGATCAGGATTTTCCGCGAGAAGGGATTTCACTGTCATGATAAAACCTGGAGTGCAAAACCCGCATTGCGCTCCACCCCAGTCCCCGTAGGCCTTTTGAATGGCAGCCAGACTTCCGTGCTGACTCACTCCCTCAATGGTCGTGACCTCCCGACCTTCGCAACTCGCGGCCAGTAGCGTGCACGACATCATTGCAACGCCCTCGACGAGGACCGTACAGGCTCCGCACGAAGATTCGTCACAGCCGCGCTTCGAACCGGTGAGGCCCAGATCCTGACGCAGTACGTCCAGCAGCAACGCACTTGGCTCAATGGCCAGTTCGTAGTTGCGTCCGTTAATCTTCAGTTCGATGAGTTCTTTCTTCATTGAAGAAACTATTTTGTAGCGATCAGTTGATGCCGCTTTGGCCAGCAGCCATGAGCTGGCGGCTAGCAGCTTCAGTAAACCGGCACATTGCCATCCACCACACGGGACCAGGCATCGATCCCTCCGCGCATGGACTGTGCCTTCTCGAAGCCCTGCTGCCGCAACCATGCCGTCACATTCATCGACCGCACACCGTGATGGCATACCACCACAATGTGATCTTCCGGATCCAGTTCCTGATGCGCACGAGCTGGTATGTCTCCCATCGGCAACAACTTCGCACCTTTCATGCGCGCAGTCTCAAATTCCCAGGGCTCGCGAACATCGAGCAGCGTAAATCCGTCGCCTTGATCAAGCTTGATCTTTACTTCTTCGGGGGTGATTTCGTAATCCATATTCATCGGCACATTTCGCCTTGCAACATCTATTTTGCTGCCCACTTCGGCCCACGCTTCTCCATAAAGGCACGAACACCTTCCTGCGCGTCCGCGGTCTTCATCAACTCCTCCAGATAAATCTTTTCGGCGCGAGCCAGCCCCTTCTCGAAGTGCGCTGCGTCCCATGCATAAATGGCTTTCTTGGTGATCGCCAGCGAGCTTGGGCTCATCTTCAATACTTGTTGCACTGTTTCCTCGACGGCGCTCTGCAGTTCTTCATCCGTGACCGAATGATTGGCCAATCCGATTTCCCCTGCCTCGGTGCCGCTGATCGTTCTCCCGCTCAGAATCAATTCCGCGGCGCGCTTCTGCCCGACCAGCGCGGCCAATGCCGCGTACGCCACCGGTGGATAACATCCCAGCTTGATCTCGGGAAATCCCCACTGCGCAGAGGCGGTGGTGTAAACCACATCGCAGACCATCGCTAGTTCCGCGCCTCCACCAAGGCAATGCCCGTGCACGGCGGCGATGGTTACCTTCTTTGTGCTGACCAGAGCACGAATCACGCCATGGAACTTAGTCAGCATCTCTTCGACTCGGTCAGGCGTGTGGGCAGCAACATCGACTCCAACGGAAAATGCCTTGCCTTCGCCGCTCAGCACCACGATGGAAACATTTGACCGCCGCTCAATCTCGGCCAGGGCTTGCGCCAACTCTTCCATCATCGGGATATCGATGACGTTCAGTGGCGGATGCAATAATGCAATCCGGGCCGCCGTCGAGCTTACATCGACTGCCAACCGCGCGAGACGGGATTCCGCCAACCCACTTGCCATGTTTCTTTCTCTCAACCGCTCTGTGAAAGACTTGACCCCTACAAATTGATTGCGGACTTTCGAACCTCGCCGATGCTTGCCAGAGGATCGCGCGCTCCCGTTTTCTCGGCAATCCATTTCTTTTCGTTAGCGATAATTTCCAGCAGCAGCTTCTTGTCTTCCGCCGACGGCATGATTTCTTGCAGATGCTCTTCGTAAGAGCGATCATCCAGCGCCTCGCCGGTTTGCGCGTGGAACTTCTGTCCCTTCCAGCGTCCAATTTCGCGATTGAACTTGATGTCCGGAGCATACAGTTTCGGTTGGCCCGCCTTCAAAGACCCATTGAAGCGCTCGATCAGACCTGCAACCTCATTGCGATAAAGATTCCGGTTGTAGTCGTTCAAATCATCCAGGTCTGGAGGTTGCTCATTCTTCGGCTCATCGTACCGTCCCTTAACCCCCCACACGTATGCCCAATGCGCCGATGAAGAATGATCTGTCCCGAACAAATCGTAGGAGCTCGAGATCCACTTGTTGAGATATTTCTGAATCAGCCATCCCGGAATAATTCCCGCTTCCACGATGCGGCGCAGGCCGTCATTGCCGGTGCCCATGTGAAATGCCTCTTCGCGCAACATGTAAGACATCGACCTTCCCAGCGGCGCGAACGCTGAATATTTCAGCATCTGCAGCTGAAATTTCCCGTCGCGATCCACGAAATCCGTGTAGGTAAAAAAATCCATCCAGTTGTCGACATCCACATTGAAAGCGCCGAGCAGGCGCTTATTGTCGAAGGCCCGGCGCTCCAGCATTTTCTGCGCTTCAACCTTGCCCGAATAACCGAAGTGATCCACCAGCAGAGCGCACATCTGCCAGCCGTGGCGCATTTCTTCGATCATGACTCGCGTGATGGCGCGCCGGTCCCAGTCCGTCGGCGCGTTCTCAAGCAAGTTGCGCTGCTGCTCCACGCTGGCGAACTCGGTATCGCCCTGATACACGATCATGTTCATGAGCGCGTCGCGCATCTGCTGCGTGGGAATCTGCCGCAGGTTCTCCCACTTGCGCCGCCCTTTATACGAACCGAATTCAATCTCCTCGGTATCGATGGCGCCATAGAGGGTATCGAACTGGAACGCTTCTATGTCCTTCGTGTTGACGCCAATATCTTTGCGCCAATCGTTGAACATGCCGATCCAGTCGCTGAACGTGCCGATTTTTGCTACTTTTCCTGGCATAACTCCCTCGAAATTCTACGACTCACTACTCCATTCACTTCGCTTTGAAAACCGCAGGCCGCTTCTCCACATACGCAGCCAGGCCTTCCTTCGCATCTTCGCTCTGGAAAAGAATCTGCTGATTCTCGCGCTCCACTGCAAGAGCTGACTCCATGGGAATCTCCCATCCAGTCTGCACCGCGCGCTTGATCCGGCCCACGGCCTTCGCGGCCTTATTTGGCGGGCAGAACTGCTTGGCGTACTCCATCATGTTTTCCATGAAGCCATCGCGCTCGTAAATGTCGTTGATAATTCCAAGCTCCTGCGCTTCTTCAAACGAAAAAGTGTTGCCCGTCACCATCAATTCAATGGCCTTGCTCTTCCCCACCAGCCGCGACAGGCGTTGCGTGCCGCCGGTCCCGGGAAGCACACCCAGATTCACCTCAGGCAAACCAATCTTGCCCGCGTCCTTGCGCGCAATCCGAATGTCCGCCGCCATCGCAATTTCCAGCCCGCCACCTACGCAGTGCCCATTGATTGCCGCGATCACTAACTTCGGTGTGTGCTCCAGGCGCAGCAGCATCTCATTGGCGTGCAGGCAGAAGTAATACTTGAAGGTCGGATCGACACTCGACAACATCTTGATGTTTGCGCCCGCGGAGAAAAACTTGTCACCGGCGCCGGTCAACAAAATGACATAGACGTCATTCTCCATACGCGCGCGCAGAATCGCTTCATCGAGCTGCCGGTTCATCTCATAGGTGTAGGTATTGGCCGGCGGGTCGCACATTTCAATCACCGCTACGCCGCCGTCCGTACGATAGTTGACGAGCTGTTTGGTGGTTTCGTTGGTTGCCGGCTGCATCGTGGTGGCCATGTTGTAACTCCTTTTCTCGAATATTTCTTTGTTATTCCGAGCTAAGCGAGGAATCTCGCTTTCGCCGGAACCAGAACTAATCCATCTTAACGCCCATCTTTGCGCGCCCTGCTGCCGTTCAATACACCGCGCAGAAAAATATCTCCCATTTCTTGAGCCAGGTGTTCGGGATCCGCATCAACCCGCGGATTGTGCCAGGTATAAATCCAGTTCATCATGCCAAATAGGCTCAGCACTGCGATGCGCGTGGAAAATTGCAATCCATGGTCACGCTTTAACTCATCCAGCAATCCGACGCAGATGCGGTAATACTCACGCTTAATGGCAGCCACTTCTGAAGCGAATCCATTTTTCAGCGCCTCCGCCTCGTGCGAAAGGACCTTCATCGCCGCCGGGTTGGCTAGAAAATAATCCAGGTGATTGAGTATGAAGATTCGTATCTGTTGCTCCGGATCATTCACTCCATCTAATCGCGTCTTTAGCCGCTGTACGATTGTTGTGAAGGTGTGCTTCTGAATCAGAAAGAGTAAACGTTCCTTCGATTCAAAGTAGTAATAAAGTCCCGCCAATGACATACCGCTGGCACGGGACAGATCGCGCATCGACGCGCCTTCGTAGCCCTTTTCGCAAAAGACGTTGGTGGCGTGGATGAGGATCTCCGATAGCCGCCGGTCGAAGCGCGTGGCGGGCGCAATCGCGGCGCGACGTTGGCTTGAGGAAATTCGCGTTGCGGTGGATAGGCTGGCCATAGCTTCGAAGATAAGCTGGCTAATTCGAACGTTCGTTCGAAGCTAGTATATGCCATTGTGATCCCGGTCGCAAGGCCTGGGCTGCTCGTTTTCCTTCAAACGAAATGCGCAGTCTTGGACCGAAACCGACGAAATTCAGTTCCTTACATCCGCCAGCAGTCGCTCGATCTCGCCCTTCAACTCGCCCGTAAGCGGCAAAAGCGGCAAGCGCGCGGGTCCACCAAAATAGCCATTAATGTCCATCCCGTATTTCACCCCGGGAATTCCTAAGTCGCCGACCACACGTTGTGAAGCGTGCACGATACGCCGTTGCTTCAGCTTGGCCAACTCGGCGTCACTCTCTTTCCACGCCGCATAAATCTCGTAGCACGCCGTTGGCGCT
>JBAVUV010000614.1:0-1996 GCA_049696955.1 Candidatus Sulfotelmatobacter sp.
GGGCAACAGCCCGACGATCGTCGCGAGGGAAGTCATCAGAATGGGCCGCAGGCGGATACGGCACGAATGGCTGACTGCTTCCCGGACTCCGTAGCCTTCCTGGCGAAGGCGATTGGCGAAATCCACGATCAGAATGCTATTGGACACAACCATGCCGGTGAGCATCACGATGCCCATCAAGGACTGAATATTCAGCGTGGTGTCCGTGAACGCCAGCGTCAGCATCACTCCCACCAAGCCCGTGGGAATTGCGAGGACGATCAGAAAAGGATCGATGAAGGACGAGAACTGCGCCACAAGGACGAGGAAAACAAGCAGGATCGAGAGTATCAATCCGAAGCCGAAGCTCCGGAAAGACGCGTTCATGGTGTTCACCAGCCCCCGGACATCGATTCGAATATTGGGCGGAAGTTTGGTGGCGGCGACAATCTTCTGCACTTCCCGGGCGGGCTTTCCCAGATCTTCGCCGAAAGGCGCCACGTACACGTCAATGGTTCGCTGCAGCTGGTAATGATCCACTTCCGTCGGCGTGAGGATCGGAGTGATGTCGGCGACCTGATTGAGATAGGTTGGCAGCTTCAGGCTGGCGGCGTGCAGCGGCATCGCTTTCAGGTCTTCGAGGGACTTGACCTGATTTTCGGGATACTGCACGGTCACGAAATAGTTGTTACCGCTCTTCGGATCGACCCAGTAACTCGGCGCGATCATCGCATCCGAAGTGAGCGAAGTAATAAGGTTGTCCACCACTTCCTTTGGGCTCAAGCCGAGTTCGCTGGCCCGCTCGCGGTTCACGTTCACTTGTAATGAGGGATAGTCCATGTCCTGCGGGACGTATACATCGGAGACTCCGCGCACGCGGCGAAACTGCTCTTCGAGGTCTAGAGCGATCCGATCACCGGCTTGCAGATCGTTTCCGCTCACTTGCACGTCAATAGGCGCCGGCAACCCCTGATTGAGAACCGAATCGACAAGTCCGCCGGATTGGAAATACGTGCGCAGTTCGGGAAGCTGCGACAAAACCTGTTTTCGAACTTCATCCATGTAAACGAAACTACCTACCTTATGGTCCTCTTTTAGACCAACTTCGACGAACGCCGTGTGCATCGCAGAGTTCGGCGTGGAAAGCGAGGACAAGTCCGGCGTAACTCCGATGTTCGATACTACGGAATTGAGATCATCGGGCAGCACGACTTGGCGAATAATGTTTTCAACTTTCTTTACATAGTCCTCGGTTACCTCGATGCGCGTTCCCGTAGGCGCCTTGACGTTGATGATGAATTGACCGGCGTCAGTCCGAGGGAAAAATGAAACACCGACCAACGGATAAAGCGCGAAGCTCAGAATGAATACGCCAACGAATCCCCAAACGGCTTCCTTCGGGTGGTCGAGAACTTTTTTCACCCACAGGTCGTACTTTGCCAGCATCTGTTCAAACTTTAGATTGAACCGGGCATGAAATCGCATCCCCCATGAGTGCTCCTTGGCGGGTTTGTCGGCGAGCTCCTGATCCGCCGCACTATGGGGTGCGATTCCCCTCATCAACGTCGCGCAGTAAAGAGGCACAACCGAAAGGGCGACGAAATAAGACGCGAAGAGCGGAATGACCACACTCAGCGCAAGAGCCGTAAAGAGAAACTTGCTGACTCCGTAGAGCAATGTCACCGGGAAGAACACAACGACGGTGACGATGGTGATGGCCAGTACAGCCAGGCCAACTTCGTCGGCTCCTTTTTCGGAAGCGACGGCGGGCGTCTCGCCGAGTTCCATGTGACGGAAAATATTCTCGAGAACGATCACGGAATTGTCTATCAGACGCGAAAAGGCGAGCGCCAGGCCGCTCAGGATCATGCTGTTGATTGTCGAGCCCCCAAGATGAAGGAAAAAGAAAGTAGCCATCACCGATAGCGGGATCGAAAGGAACACGTCAAATGTCGCGCGCACGCTGCCCAGAAAGATCAAAACCATCAGCGCTGTGAGCACGAGCCCGGTCCCACCT
>JBAVUV010000615.1:0-2132 GCA_049696955.1 Candidatus Sulfotelmatobacter sp.
GACCTGGCTTGAAGAATGCGGTCGTTCCGGTCAGGCGGCAGTTTTCGTCGGGTTGTCCTTCGTCCGATTGGCCTCTTCGTTTTCTTGATTATCGTTCTTCTCGGGGGCGCCGCCAGCTTGGGCCGCTTCTGATTTGCCGCCAGTATCAGCTTTGGGCGTTCCGGTAGCGTCTTTCTTCTCATTCTCTTTCTCGGGCTTTTTTTCGAGCTGTTTTTCGCCGGTTTTGTCTGCGGCGTTTACTTCCTTTCCATCCTTGTTTTCGGCGGGTTGCGGAGAATCTTTCTGGGCGTTTTTAGCGTCCGGCTCGGCAGGCTTCATGGCCGAAGAGAGCAGATAGTCGATTCTGACGCGCATGGCGAGCCATCGGACGCCGCTGGCGTTGCCGGCTTGCTCAAGATAAGGAGCAAGTTCCTGCTCGCTGGCGATGCCTTTGTCTTTCAGGAACTGACGAATGGCGCTGGTCTGCGTGTCCAGAGCCTCAAGTGAGGCGAACATCTCGTGGAGCATTTCCTGCACAACGTTCTGATCCATATCCTGTTCCTCCATATCCCGTTCCACCATATCCCGTTCTTCCAAGGCGTAACTTTGGATGCAAAAAGCTCGATCTGCGTGCCAGGGATGGAATTGACCGGAGAGTTGGTCCGATAGCGAGTCTTCGGGCGTGGAGGTTGACGAAACCGGTAGAGCACACATAAAATATGACTAGTCTGACCAGTTTGTCATGGAAGTGATTATGGCAAAAAATTTCAAAAAGGATATTGGAACTGGCACAGTTGTCCCGCCTACCAGCAAGAAGGCCGGTTCCGACTCGTGGCAGATTCAAAGCGCCAAGGCCCGCTTCAGCGAGGTATTCCGGCGGGCGCGAAACGAAGGTCCACAACGGATTACGCGGCAAGGCAAGGAGGGCGTCGTTATGCTGGCTGAGGAGCAATTCGAACAACTCGTGGGCAGGTCTCATCAGCCGAGGAGTCTGGTGCAGTTCTTCCGTCAATCGCCGCTGGTTGGAGTTGATCTCGACCTGAAACGGGATCGCGATCCGGGACGCGACATCGAGCTATGAGTGGGTTTCTGCTCGACACGAATTGCATCTCAGAGGTAGTGCGCACCAGGCCTGAACCGCGCGTACTGGAGTGGATGGACGCAGCGGATGAAAGCCTGCTGTTTCTGAGCGTGCTCACGCTGGGAGAAATTCGAAAAGGTATTGCGGGATTGCCGCAGAGCCGACGGCGGACACATTTGGAGTCGTGGCTGGAATTGGAGCTACGAAGCCGGTTCGCGGGGAAGATTCTGGCTGTCGATGGCGCGGTCGCCGACCGCTGGGGACTGCTCGCAGCTGATGCCAAGCGCAAAGGGAGTTCCCTTTCGGCCATCGATGGTTTGCTGGCGGCAACCGCTCTTCAGCACAACCTCACTCTTGTTTCCCGCAACGTCGCCGACTTCGCACATACGGCAGTGTCAATTCTGAATCCCTGGGAAGCGTGAGACTGCGTGCAGGAGCGTGCCTAACGCTTTCTGGGCGTCGAAGGCTTGCGCGCGAGAGAATTCGGCGCTAGGATTCGGCTGCTGTTGGAAGTGGAGATTCCACTCTCCTCGTAGCGGAGGTGACCTATGAAACGCTCTTTCGGGTCGCTGGTGCCCTCTGTTGTTTTCCTCTCTCTTCTCTTTATCACGATTACAACCACACTCACATTTCTTTTCCTCACACCGCAGACGTTGGCGCAGATGGATAAGATTGTGATCCCGGCAGGCACGCCGGAAGATCACGATCTGCAGGCGATTTCGGGCGAGGCGGACGCAGCAAAAAAGTTGAGCCTGTATCTGGATTTCGTGCAGAAATATTCGGCGAATCCTGCGGCGGTGACTTATGGCGACTGGCAAATTTCTCAGGCTTACCAGGCGACGGGCGATTTCGCCAAAGCCCTGGAATATGGCGACAAGGCTTTGGCGGGGACGCCTCGCAATCTCGACATTCTGGTCTCGCAAGGCAGCATCGCGCAGCAGGCCAAGAATAATTCCAGGCTGATGGAATATGTTGCCAAGGGCGGGATGGTTTGCGGGTCGATTGAAAAACAGCCCAAGCCCGATGGCATGAGCGACGACGATTTCAAAAGGCAAATCGCAGAAGATAAAAG
>JBAVUV010000616.1:0-12031 GCA_049696955.1 Candidatus Sulfotelmatobacter sp.
CGCGCAGCCCAACCATATCGTTTTCCGTCAATTCACTCGGCACCGCCACGTCCTGCACCCAGGTCTCTCCGCGCGCCACTTTCCGAACGCAGTCCACCAGCGCCGCACTGGTGACATTGCGGTAGACTACTCCATGCGCGCCGTTCGCCATGTGCCGCTGCGCGCTTTCGCCGGTATCGGCCAGCACTACCACGCGCGTCTTCGCCTTATTCGCGCCTTGTACGATGGCGGTAAAATCATTGTGGAACCCCGCGGCCACCACCAGCACCGCGGCGCGAAATTTATCCAGAGCCATAAACATCTGCTCCGGCGTTTGAGCCTGCGCCACAATGCGCATCTCGTCTTCCACCGCCAGCACCTTGGCAATACCGGCGCGGAAGATTGCCTGGTTATCGGCCAGAATCAGTTTGAGCATGTGATTGACGCTCCAAAGTCATCTAAGAATTTCATCCGTGTTACCACGGCATTGTCGATTGATGATTGTTGATTGTTGATTAAAAAATCCCATCGCTCCCGTTTTTCAATCAACAATCAGCAATCAAAAATCGACAATTTCTTCTACGAATTCCTGACAAACTCGTAGGAATCGATTACGCAGGCCACACCTTTGCCCTCTTCGCTGGCTCCCGTTGGATCCGTGCGCACCACGCGTCCCTTGCACTGAATCACAACATTTTCCTGTCCTCCAGTAACATCCGGGGGCAGCGTGATCTCGAATTCTACCGGCGATCCAATCTCCAGCGACGCGTCGGCGCGAATATAAACTCCCGCCGCGCTCAGATTTCCCGTTGTCCCCTTGGCGTCGCCGCTGGCCGCTTCGCTGTGCAGTTTGATCGGCAACTCCAGCGGAAACCTTTTTCCGGTCCGTGCTTCTTCGGACACAGTGCCTCCTCTTTCGTGGTTCGATCCTTCTCTTTTTGCGGACGAGGCCAATACCATCAAAGTACGCTCCTGGCAGGCGGATCACCCACTTTACAGCTCACGGCGGTTATATCACGGATGCCAGCTCTATAAAAGCCTGATAACGAATTAGTTAAGGGTAGAACCTAGATTCCCCCCTGCCCGTGTAGAGCGGACACTCCTGTTCGCTGCCTTTGACCTTGATTGTGACCTTGCCTGTGATTTGACTTGCCCGTGTTTTTGAAACCTGCCCCTCATTTACTTTGCTATCATGTGCTGCCGCTTGGTTTGAACCAGAATTGGTGAAAAAATGGCGCGACTCTCAAAGAATGCCCCGCTCCAGTCCTTGCAAAGCCAACCTCTGCAAGGCAAGATCGCCCTCGTAGCCGGAGCTACCCGAGGTGCCGGACGCGGCATCGCCATCGCCCTCGGCGAAGCCGGAGCCACCGTCTACTGCACAGGTCGCAGTTCAAGGCGCAACTCGAAGAAACACCAGCAAAAACGTTCCCTGAAGCCCGGCCAGCGCGAAACCATCGAAGAAACTGCCGACCTGGTCACCGCCGCCGGCGGCCACGGCATAGCCGTAAGAGTCGACCACGAAGTCCCCGCCGAAGTAAGGAAGCTTACTGCGCTCATCAAGCGCCGCCACAACGGCCTCGACATCCTCGTCAACGACGTCTGGGGTGGTGACGCTCTCACCGAATGGAGCAAGCCTTTTTGGACCGTCAATCTCGATAACGGCCTGCGCATGCTCCGGCAGGCCATCCACTCCCACATCATCACTGCCCACTACGCCGCCCCGCTCATGCTCGATGGATTAAAAAAAAAGATCGTCCCGGCGGAATCATCTTCGAAATCACCGACGGCGACGCTTTCTACTACCGCGGCAACCTCTTTTATGACCTCGTAAAAATCTCCGTCATCCGCCTGGCTTTCGCCATGTCCCGTGAGCTCCGCAAACGCAACATCGCCGCCGTAGCCCTTACTCCCGGCTTCCTGCGTTCCGAAAGAGTTCTCGAGCACTTCAAAGTCACCGAGGCCAATTGGAAGGATGCCGGCAAGAAAAAGAACGCCGACAAAAACAGTCCGGATCAAAATAGCCCAGATCAAAACAGTAAAGACCAGAACGACGCTCCCAGCGATTTCATGGTCTCTGAATCGCCGCGTTTTATCGGCCGCGCCGTCGTCGCCCTGGCCACCGATCCCGACGTGATGAATAAGACCGGGCGCGTCTACAGCTCCTGGGCCCTCGCCCGCGAGTACGGGTTCACCGACCTCGACGGCACCCAACCCCACTGGGGCAATTACGCCCGCAAAAAATATGGGAAATACAAAATATGCGACGACAAGTTCTATTCGTACTGGGTCCCCGGGCTAATCGAACTGATCTTTCCTGACTGGTTCTAATCGGGATTAAGTTGGAATGCGAATGGACAGCTGCCGAAAAAGAAGAGAGAAGAGAGAAGAGATGGCGCAGTGGGGGAGGGGGAAGCTGACCGTACTTGGGAACCGACTGCGCCACCAGAGGAGCAAACGACACAGGGCCGGAAGCTCATTCCCATCTTTCATCCTAAGAGACAAAAATTTACAACCCCGACGTAATCGGGGCTGTTCAAAATTGCTCACCCTAGAAATAAAATTCTATGCGGCCCATCCCTTGACTCTGTTTGGATGAACTCGCCATTTCCGCCGTGCCGTGCCGACCACGATCAGCATTCCTGTCCCCAACAAGCCCAAAGTGCCGGGCTCCGGAACAGTTGTTCCACCTCCGCCGCCCCCACCTACAGCTGCACAGCCGCCGATTGTGTTGCCCTGCAGCGTCACGGCGCCATTTTGCGCCAAGGCGCTGCCACAAGTGATGCTGGCGCCGGTATTCAGGGTTATGCTGGTGAGCGCGAGTATGTTTCCTTCGAATGCGGTGCTGGTGCCAAGAGTAGCGGAGCTGCCGACCTGCCAAAATATGTTCGGGTCACTCATCGGCTTGCCAGTCAGGCTGTTGATGAAAATAACCGACGAGGCGCTCCCGGTCGTAAGCGAACTGCCTACCTGAAACACAAACAGCGCCCCAGGCTTGCCCTCGAGGGTCAGCGTGTCACCTGTCGCCAGGTCCGCGGAACTGGTGAACGAATATACGCCAGACTTAAGAGTCAACCCACCCAGGTCCGTACCCGTCAAACTGCCAGTGGGTTTAAGACTCTGCGCCTGAATGTACGCCGTGGTCAGATCTTTCTGCGCCTTGAGCGCATTTGCATTACATATGTTAGAGGTTCCAGTCACGGTCATGGTTCCCGCACCAGTCAGCGCGCAACCTGGGCTGATGCCAAGATTTCCGGTCAGCAGGGTTGTGCCGGTATTGGTGACGGTTGAACCAGCCAGCACCACGTAGCCGCTCGCAGTTCCCAGGGTGATCGAGTCGGCATAAGCGCCAAGTAACAGCAACGGGAGCGACAAGAGTGACAGAGCCAGGCACCGAATCACGCGGAATTTCATATCTCCTCCACATTTCACCGCTTCATCAGGAAAATCAGGCCCGTGCCCAAAGGTGGGAGAGCACGAGCCAAATCCAGAAACCTATTCTGATTCCTTACAATCCGTTAATCTGCTCAAAATTGCACACTACACACGATTCGTCCCACGCCGCATTCGTCCCACGCCGCCCAAGACTTGTAACTCGAATCCAAACCAAACGACCCCAAGCCCCTTGTCATTCCGACCGAAGCGAGCGCCAGCGAGCGCAGTGGAGGAACCTGCTTTCCCGGCAGCACCACGGCGCACCTTTGCACCGCCACACCTCCAATTTGCGTTCTTGTCACAGTCTGGGAGATGTCCAAGTGGGGGCAGCCACCTTCGGCTGTCCGCTCGAGCGAAGCTCGACGCTTCTTCGTAATCGCCGGCAGACTGAGACCTTACGCGATCGTCGGCAGTGCCACAGTTCGGAGACTTGACATCCGTTACAACGCTCTGGGAGTCGGATCGCTCCCGGACCCTGCCCTGATCGACCTTTACCTTGCAACCGAACCCCGCGTGATACCGTCAGATGAGTATCCTTTCTTTCGTTCCCAGGAGAGCTGACTCATGCTCGGTCCATTTCTAAGCGCGCTGTCGACCTATCGCCCGCGGCCCCTTATCCGACAAGCTGCCGCCTTGATTCTGCTCTCGACCACGTCCCTCTTATCCCAACAGCCTTCACCGCAAAAGGCCGCCACGCCACCGCCCGCGACCGGCGCCGCCGAAGAAAAATCCACCCCGGAAAAGCCGCAGACCAAGCCCGACGAATCCGCCGCCGCCAACGCCGCTCTCATCCAACTCAACAATGCTCTCGAAGGTCTCGCCGCAAAAGTCTCCCCTGCCGTAGTTCAGATTCTCGTAACCGGGTACGCACCATTGCATCAGGAGAACCGCACCCAAACCGCGCTCATCGTCCGCCAGCAAGCAGTCGGCTCCGGCGTGATTGTCGATCCCTCCGGCTACATCATGACCAACGCGCACGTGGTCGAAGGCGCGCAAAGCATCCGCGTCGCTCTGCCGCTGTCCAACGATACCGGCCGCGCTGTCCCCATCGGCAAACGCCGCATTCTTCAAGCGAAATTAATCGGCGTTCATAAGGACTCTGATCTCGCCCTGCTGAAGATCGACGAAAACGATCTTCCTACTCTGGCGCTTCTCACCCAGCCACGTCCTCGCGTCGGACAACTCGTCTTCGCCATCGGCAGTCCCGAAGGCCTGCAGAATTCCGTCACCATGGGAGTCGTGAGCGCCGTCGCCCGCCAGCCAGATCCCACCAAACCTCTCACCTACATTCAGACCGACGCCCCCATCAACCCCGGCAACAGCGGCGGCCCGCTCGTCGATATGAATGGATCGGTAGTCGGTATCAACACCTTTATTCTCTCGGAAGGCGGCGGCAGTGAAGGCCTGGGCTTCGCCATCCCCGCCCGTATCGTGGAGTTCGTTTACCAGAGCCTGCGCAAATACGGCCATGTGCATCGCGTAGAAATCGGTGCGGAGGCCCAGGAAGTCACGCCCACCATGGCGGAAGGTCTCCATCTCGCGCAACGCTGGGGAGTCATCATCGCCGACGTGAAACCCGATGGCCCTGCCGCCAGCGCCGGCCTGAAGGTTCAGGACATCGTCCTCTCCGCCGACGATCGCCTCATCGACACTCTTCCCGCGCTCTCCTCGGCACTCTATCTTCACCGCCTCGACAAAGTCTTGAAGCTGGAAATTCTGCGTGGCAACGAAAGAAAAACTCTCTACGTCCCCGCCATCGAAGAGCGCGATCCCATGGATCAACTCTTCGACGCCGCCGATCCCGAAAAAAGTCTCATCTCGCGCCTCGGCATCCTGGCTACCGATCTCACTCCCGACCTGCGCAAGCAGGTTGGATCGCTGCGCATTTCTTCCGGCGTAATCGTGCTCGGTCAGGCCGCCGACCTCATCACTCCCGAAACCGGCCTGCAAACCGGCGACATCATTCACTCCATTAACACAACTCCCGTCACTTCCATGGACGAACTCCGCTCCTCCGTTCGAAGCCTGAAGACCGGCGCCGCCGTCGTTCTGCAAGTCGAGCGCAGCGATGGGCTGACATATTTGAGTTTTGAGATGGAGTGATACTGAACCTGTATCGCCGACACAGCAAATTTCCGCTGCGCTTAAATTTGCCGTAAAATACATTCCAAGCGCCCGTAGCTCAATCGGATAGAGCATCTGCCTTCGGAGCAGAGGGTTGGGAGTTCGAGTCTCTCCGGGCGCACCATCATTCTCTGTATCTGCTCGAACGCATTCGTCGTACGTCCCCTTCGGGAGCCGTAGACGATGCTCTATCCGCAAGGGGCCTAGAGCTTCAACGCACCTTTCAGACACTACCAGCCATCGAAGAGAAGTGACAAGAGCCGGTCAATTGTGCTCAGCACGCCCCGCGGGTTTCTTCTAATCTACTTGTGACCGTCCGAAGGAGGCATTTATGGGTGGTCACCCCTTCCAAGCAATACCGTGCAACATTTGCAGCAAGCCGATCGATCTGAGCGTCGATTTGTACGCCGACGAACACGGAAAAGCCGTGCATGAGGATTGCTACGTCAAATGTGTCAGTGGATCGTGGCTTGTCGCAGGATCGCGAAATTGGCACATGCGACCGGCTTCCTGACATTTAAGGATGTTCACAGGCTAACGCTTTTTGTTCTTTCGTTTCTTTTTCTCTCGGTCGGCTTTGAGCTTGGCCTCTGCCGCAAGGCTTTCTCTTTCAAAGCCCGACATCATCGCCGAGTAATCGTCAACGCGGGTTGAATGGGCTTTAATTCGTGGTGGCTTTTTCGGCATGGCCGCTTGACGATACTCTAGCGGCGGTTCATTTTTCGGTACGGTAGCGCACACAGCCACGGCAAAAATTCGATTTATTACTATGTGCGGTGTAGGACAGACAAAGCTTTCCTGACCTCTTACGATGCAGATCGTCTCACCACGGTCAGAAGAGGCAGGTGTTCGATGGCACGTACCGCACCGCCGGATTACATCCCAAAGCAGGGCGACCCCGTTCTATTGGAAGGCGTGCTCAGTCGGTTTGTCGTTGTGAGCGTTGATACCGTCAAAAAGACTGCTACGGTATCCACCCCTACGCCTCCGGGAGATGTGTACACAGTGTCGTGGTCGAAGCTCTCTTACCCATAACGAAAGCCAAAACACTTTGCGAGTGGTGAGAAAAGCTACCGACGATCACTGAAGGGGCGGAGGCTGGAGATTCACGCCTCGTGGCGGCAACGTCACTCGCCGTCACGTTTCGTCTATCCTGTTCCTCACTCCTAGGCCAGAACCGATTTACTACTAGTCGCAGCTCCTGCGCCATGTGCCAGCGCACCACCACATCAGAACGCGCCGCCGCCACCGCCCCCGAATCCGCCGCCGGAGAATCCTCCGCCACCACCGAAGCCGCCACCGCCGAAACCTGATCCGCCCGAACTTGCTCTCGGCGCGGAGACGAATACCTGATGCATGTCCGTCGCCATACCATGCATAGAAGAGGAGAAGAGGATTGGATTGAACATGGTGCCGTAGGCGTAGCCGGCGGGAGCGGCGTACCAGGTGGGTGGAGTTTTGATAATCCCAGCGAAGGCTTGCGCCCAGTGATGTTCCACGCCGAGGGCCATGGCGTAGGGAAGGAATTTTTCGAAAGTGTCCGGCGGCATGACTTTCAACCGGTCGGCGTCGACGCGGTTCATGAATTCCTGAAATCCTAAAACGGCGATGTGAGTGCGTGCGCCTTTCAAAGTTTTTGCCGTCATCACGCGAGCGAAAAGCCACCACATCAAGGCGCTGATCAGTACGCATCCGATGAGCATGGGAATGGAGCTCAAGAAATCGGCCCAGCCGAAGTATTGAAAAATCGCGAACGGAATCAGAATGCCGACTGCGGCTCCGATGCTGTAGGCGTTGGCGGATTCCGGATCAAGCGTGTAGATACCTTTTTGTTTTAGCGCCGACATAATATCGGTGCGGACCACTGGAATCGCGGTGTAGAAGCGGTTCTTCAGACTGGACAGCCGCGTGTCAGGGACGTCTCCGACAAAGATGTTTTCCAGCATTACTTGTTCATGAGGAGCAAGGCCGGTCCAATCCTGGCGCTGCTTCAAGAGATGAAAGATGTAGTCCTTATTGTGAAACAGAAGCCCCTTCTCGTCCGTCTCTTCGATTTTGATGAACCCGCGGACGGCAAGATCGACAATGGTGGATGTAATGTCGCGGGGATGGATATGATCGTCGAGCAGGGTCCCGGCTTCGGCCGGGGAAATTCCCGGCGGAGGCTCGTACATCGGAGCGACTGACATGCCTGGGTCGGGGTCGCGTCCGGCGTACCACCACAGACCGAGCATGACGGCGATGGTAAGCAGCGGCAGAAATACGATCGGATTGCCGCCGATGAACCAGAACAGTTTCGTTAAAGCTCCCGGCGGCGTGAGAATGCCTTTTGGAATGTAGACGTCGATGGTGAGGCCGCCGCGCATGGGCAGAGGGCTGGTCGTTTCAAACTCTGCGGTTGCGCCTTCTACTTTTGCGGTCGCATCGCGCTCGGTCGAGCCGTAAACGCCGGTGAAGGCTTGCACGCGTAACGATCCTGCGGCGGCATCGGGCAAATGTACGGTTGCCGCGGCGTGGTCGATAGGCACGGGCCAATCGTTGCCGGTTACGTTCCAGTAGAACTCATCGTATTGATCGAAGAAGCGCGTGCCGTTGCGGACGCGATAGACAATCTGCACGGTGCGCGTAGTGTTGACGGCGTTGGGGATGTAGATTTTCAGATCGCGATACGCGCCGGAGGTCGAAGAATCGTACTTGAGTTTCGAGCCGTTTTCGTCGGTGACCCTTTTGAGGTCGATAAAAAGTTGGTAGTTCGTGCCATTCGGGCCGGGATATTCGATAGGGATAGTGCGGTGAATGCCGTGCCACTCGCCGACGAAAACCAGCGAGATGGTTTCATTGACCAAGGCGGTTCCATCTTTGTTGACCGTGATCGTGTCTTGAAAGTTCGAGATGCGCCAGGATTTTGCAGCGGCGGGAGCGGCGAGGGCGAGGAGGGTGACAAGGAACAGCAGGAGGGGGCGAACAGCACCGAGTAGCAGTGCGCGTGAGACTTTCAGTCGTCCCTCCGGGACTAATTCCCTTTTCTTACTTTTCCCCAGCGCAGAAGGCGCTGGGCTATTGTCGTGCTGCCCCTCCGGGGCGCTTATGTTTATAGCCCCGAGCATGGGATCAGAACTTGACGGCGACGGGCTCGCGATCGGCGTCGGTGGTCTCGAAGAACTGGCGGGCCTGGAAGCCGAACATATTGGCGAGGATGTTTGTGGGGAAAGATTGGATCTTTGTGTTGAGGTCGCGGACCACGGCGTTGTAGTAGCGGCGTGAGTTCTGGATGGAGTCTTCTGTCTGGCTTAGTGATCCCTGCAGTTGGGTGAATTCTTCGGAGGCTTTTAATTCGGGATAATTCTCGGCGACGGCGAACAGGCTTTTCAGGGCTCCGGTGAGCTGATTCTCTGCCACGGCTTTGCCTTCGGGAGTGGTCGCCTGCATGGCCAGCGAACGAAACTTCGCAATGTTTTCGAATGTCCCTTTTTCGTGCGCGGCGTAGCCTTTGACGGTTTCGACGAGATTGGGGATGAGGTCGTGGCGGCGTTTGAGTTGCACATCGATGTCGGACCATGCGGAGTCAGTGCGCACGCGCAGCTGCACCAGGCTGTTGTACATGCCGATCAGGACGACCGCGATGATGACTAGGATTACGAGCAGGATGATGCCGACCATGAGCGTCTCCCAGGAAGATTGTAATCTCGAAGGCTTAATCTTAAGGGCTTATCTTGAAGGCATATTTTGAAATCATATTTTGAAGTCATTGGGACGGTAGCATAGTGAGGTCGAGGGCGCAAACGATTGCTGGGTACGGGAGGCTTGGGATTTATTGCTGAACGCTGCGGACGGCCCGAGTAGTGGCCCGCTTGAGATTTACCACGGAGGCACAGAGGCACGGAGAAAAACAAAGGAACGAACAAGAACGTTTTAAAGGTTTTCTTCGTGCCTCAGTGCCTCCGTGGTAAAAGGTTCTTAATTACTGCTGGGGGGCGAAGTAGCCTTTGCGGGCGCGGACTTGGAGGTCTTTCTTCAGGGCGGAGATTTCGATGGAGCGGTAGCGGCCGTCGGCGTCGAAATCGGCGGGACGGTAGGAGACGACGTACTGGCTGCGCAGTTCGTCTTCGATGGCGGCGAAGGAGTGCGTGATGTCCTTCATCTTGAAGGGGAAGAAGGCGCGACCGCCGGTGGCTGAGGCGAGTTGTTCGAGAACTTTATCGCCGCGGAGAATGAGACCGCTGTCGTCGGTGGAGATGGCGTAGATGATGACTTCGGCGCGCTGCGCCATTTCGATGGCTTGGGCACGAGAGTATTCGCTTTGATTGTCTTCTCCGTCGCTTACGACCACGATCGCTTTGCGCGTGGGATGGTCGGGGCGGTCCTTCAGAAACTTGTCTTTGCAGGCGCGATAGATGGCGTCGTAGAGGGCGGTGCCTCCACCATCCTGCAGGCGGTGCACGCCATCGGAGAGCAGTTGCACGTTGTCGGTGAAATCCTGGCTGAGTTGACTTTGCTTGTTAAAGCCGACGATGAAAGCCTTGTCGAATCCGGCACGAATGGAGTGCTGGAGGAAACTGATGGAGGCATCCTGCTCGAACTCAAAACGGCTGTGGACGGATCCGCTGACGTCGATGAGCAGGCCCAGGTGAAGAGGGAGATCGGTTTCGCGGCGAAAGTTTACGATGGATTGCGGCGGCTTGTGATCGTCGAGGATTGAGAAATCACTTTGATTCAGGTCGCGGACAAATTTGCCGTGCTTGTCGGTGGCGATGAAAAGTACGTTGACTTCATCTACGCGCTTGCGGATGGTGAGCATGGCGCCAGACTGCGGATCGTCGGAGGTAGAGGCGGCGGCGTAAGAGCCGGGATCGGCAGCGGTCGTAGCGTAGGTGCTGGCGTAAGGAACGGACTGGGCGAAGGCCGGGAAGGCAATGGCCAGCGCGGCTGCCAGGGCCAAAATCAGGCTGGCCGACCGCGTGTACTTCGTGCCTGAAAAGTCCAAAATTTTCACTCCCCGGACGGCCAAAATGTACTTCCTATTCATTAGATGCACTTCGCATGCCGAACGAAGGCGACGGCAGGCCACACTATTCATTGACTCTAGAGGCGGGCGCCGGGGAGTGCCAAGTTACAAAAGGAGCACTCGTTTGGTCATGACCTTAAATCGCGCGGATTGCCGATAGAATGCTACACGTGGATGAGTTCCGGGAATGGCGAACACGTTTGCAAGAGAGGAATTAGAACGGATGAAGCGGAATAAGACGGGGGCTTTACTAGCGGTTGTATGTCTCGTCGCATCGATGGCATTCGCCAACGACGAGCGGGAGGCCGACCGGGTGAAGGATGCGGGCGATGTGATGCAGGAAATTTTGAATATTCCCGACGACATTCCGCAGGACTTGCTGGATAAGGCGGAGTGCCTGGTAATTCTGCCGTCGGTTAAGAAAGGCGCGTTCGGCGTGGGTGGCAGTTACGGGCGCGGAGTGATGGTGTGCCGCAGCGGCACGCACTATACCGGTCCGTGGGGACCCCCAGCTTTGTATGCGCTGGAGGGGGTAAGTGTAGGGTTTCAGTTGGGCGGACAGGCGACGGATTTTGTTTTGCTGGTGATGAATCCCAAGGGGGCGCGGTCGTTGCTTTCGAGCAAAGTGAAGCTGGGGGCCGATGCATCGGCGGCAGCAGGCCCGAAGGGGCGTACGGCCGAGGGTGCGACAGATATCGTGATGAACGCTGAGATTCTTTCCTACTCGCGCAACAAGGGATTGTTTGCCGGAATTTCGCTTGAGGGATCGACGCTGCGATCCGATGGGAACGCGAATGAAAAGCTCTACGGAAAAAAGTTAAGCGCGAAGGATATTATTATTGACCGGAAGGTGGGAGTTCCAAGCTCGGCGCGGCAACTGGTTGCATTGCTGGATGCGAAGTCGCCGAAGAATCGATCGGACCCGAAGTCGCTGGAATAGGCGTCGGCGATTGCACGCAGTGAGTTATGAAGCGATCGGAAGCAGAAAAAAAACAACTGGTTCGTTGTGCATGGGCGCAGGGCGAATTGATGATGCGCTATCACGATGAAGAATGGGGCGTGCCGGTTCACGATGACCGCACGCTCTTCGAGTTTCTGATTCTCGAAGGCGCTCAGGCCGGACTGAGCTGGGAGACGATCCTCAACAAGCGGGAAAACTATCGCGCTGCGTTCGACAATTTCGATGCGCAGCGGATTGCGCTTTACGACCGCAGGAAAATCGCGCAACTGTTAAAGAATCCGGGCATCGTGCGTAACCGGTTGAAGATTGCCTCGGCGGTGCGGAACGCGCAAGCGATGCTGCGCGTGCAGGAAGAATTCGGCAGCTTTGATACCTATATCTGGCAGTTTGTGGAGGGACGGCCGCGAGTGAATTCGTGGAAGACGCGGCAGCGAGTTCCGGCCAGCACTCCTCAATCCGATGCCATGAGCAAAGACCTGAAGAAGCGCGGCTTCAACTTTGTGGGATCAACCATCTGCTATGCGTTCATG
>JBAVUV010000617.1:0-5023 GCA_049696955.1 Candidatus Sulfotelmatobacter sp.
GCGCCGAAGGCGCTGCGCCCACCCAAAGGCAGCGAATTTTTCCCAGCTTGCCGATTTGGAACTGCGTCGGGTGACCCAGGCCCGAGTCAATACTCCCATGTCTCGCAAAACCAGCGAGACCCTTCGACTCTGCTCAGGGCAGGCTATGGGGCACCCGGCACTCGGCCGGGGAGGTGAGCCGAATCATTGGTAACTTTCCCGCCTTGCGCCGTCTACGTAAAATCCCATCCAGCATATGCTCGACTCCCTGCAATCCATTCTCGACCAACTAGGCCTCGACCAGCCCTGGGAGCCGGTCTCCCGTCCGGCGCTCGTGGCCTGGCTGATTTTCTATGCCGGATTTCTCCTCTATGCCTTGCGCGCCAACGGCGGAATGCTCTTCATCGATCTGGCCAATCTGGTCGTTCACGAGGGCGGACACAATCTTTTTCGCTGGTTCGGCCCCACGCTTCAGCTCTGGGGAGGAACTATTCTGCAGTGGCTCGTTCCATTTCTCCTCGCGGCCTACTTCTTTACTCACCGTCAGACTACCGGCTTCGTTTTCTCCCTGTTCTTTTTCTTCGAGAACTGGCTCTACACTGCCACTTACATGGCCGACGCGCGCGCGCAGGTTCTGCCTCTGGTCACCACCGGAGACCCGGAATTTGCCGAGCACGATTTCTTTCGCATCTTCAGCGATCTCGGCGTTCTCAACTACGACACGAAAATCGCCGCCGTGGTTCGCCTGTTAGGCTGGTGCGGAATGATCTCCGTGGTCGTGTGGTTGGCTCTGCGACCCACGGGCAAAGCGAAACAGTCAGCAGAAGACACAGCATTGGACGAAAGGTTCATCGATTACTTGCGGAGATGACTGCGGCTGGCTCACCCTTCGCGAATTTCGAAGGATGTGATTTCCAAATTTCCGCACCGTACGGTTTTCGTTCCCAGCTCAGCGCGCACTGAAACTGCCGCCCCTCATTGGTAAAGACCTGACGCCCACATAGCTTTTCCGGCAGCCATTTCATCGTGGAATCATCTAAACTCTGGGACACTACAACGTTGCCTGGGAGCGTCCCTCCTGTCTGTGAGGGAGGATTCGCCTCGAAATCAACTTCAGGAGTACACATGCCATCGCCAACGGATGCCCTCAAAAACCGTCTTTCCCGGTCTCGCGAACTTAACATCACCGTGACCGGCAGAAAGTCAGGACGCACCATTTCTATCCCGGTTTGGTTCGTATTGGAGGATGACACCCTGGACCTCTTGCCGGTGAAAGGATCAGAGACGCAGTGGTACAAGAACGTGCTCAAGAACCCGACAATTCGGATCAAGGCAGGTGGCGCGGAGTCCGAATTAAGAGTCGTCCCTGTTGCCGATGCCGCGCAGGTCTCATCTGTGGTCGAGAAATTCCGCGGCAAGTATGGCGCCAAAGACGTGAAGAAGTACTATTCAAAGTTCGACGTCGCTGTCGTTGCTCCGCTCGGCTGATCGTCATTCATGAGTGCGTAACGCTCTTCGGGCTCGATGGTCACGACGTATATCGATACGATGAAATGGATTCTCGTATTTTGAATTCTACGTTCCCTGGAGCGCAATTCAACCTGCTCAGGCAAACACGTGACTGGTCCGGCAATTTAAGGAACCGGAATTAAGAAGGAGTATCAATGCAGAAACGCAAGCTTGGAAAGAGCAATCTGGAAGTATCGGCCATCGGCCTCGGCTGCATGGGCATGAGCTTCTCCTACGGGCCGCCCAAAGACAAAAAGGAGATGACTTCGCTGCTCCACGCCGCCGTGGACCGCGGCATCACTTTTTTTGACACCGCCGAAGTCTACGGACCTTTCACCAACGAAGAGCTGGTGGGCGAAGCCCTTGCGCCTTTCCGTGGCAAAGTGGTGATCGCCACCAAGTTCGGCTTCGATCTCAGCGGCAGCGATAGTCGCCCAGGTGCGGCAGGCGTCAATAGCCGGCCACAGCACCTCAAGCAGGCCGTCGAAGGCTCGCTCCAGCGGCTCAAGATCAACACAATCGACCTGCTCTACCAGCACCGCGTGGACCCGAATGTGCCCATCGAAGATGTCGCCGGCGCAGTCAAGGAACTGATTCAAGCCGGCAAGGTCAAGCACTTCGGCCTCTCCGAAGCCAGTGCGAAGACGATTCGCCGCGCCCACGCAGTTCAGCCAGTCACCGCCGTGCAGAGCGAATACTCGCTGTGGACTCGAACGCCCGAAGAGGAAGTGATCCCCACCCTCGAAGAACTCGGAATTGGTTTCGTGCCGTATAGTCCTCTGGGCAAAGGCTTCCTGACGGGAAAGATCAACGAAAATACAACCTTCGATAGCTCCGATTTCCGCAGCACCCTCCCGCGCTTTACGCCGGAAGCTCTCAAGGCGAATCAGGCGCTGATTGACCTGCTCGGCAGCATCGCGAAACGCAAGAAAGCCACTCCCGCTCAGATCGCGCTGGCTTGGCTGCTGGCGCAAAAGCCGTGGATCGCTCCCATCCCCGGCACGACGAAGCTCAACCGCCTCGAAGAAAACATCGGAGCAGTTACCGTTGAATTGACGTCCGACGACCTGCGTGAGATCGACACCGCCGCTTCAAAGATTAAAGTAGAAGGCGCTCGCTACCCGGAACGCCTGGAGAAAATGACCGGTCTCTAAGCGCAGCGCCAAGCTCAAAGCGCAACAGCTTAGAATACTCACCTCTTCAGCGCCCCAGCCGAGGCTGCCCCAGCCGTCGCGTTTTTCGACGGCTGGGCGTCACGGACGTTGGCACTTACTCTTCCACGAACACCTCAGGCTCACCGAGCCTTTTCCGCCGCCTCTGGCACCCGTGTCTGGTCCGTGATCCAGTTCACTTCCCACGTCTTGCCTCCGTCATCGGAGAATGACTGTTCAAAGTGAGGCGTGCTCGTGGTCAGGTTCGTCCAAGCAAATCGTATCAAGATAGTTTTGCCGTTAATCGTGTCCTGGGCGAAGAACTCGCCGCGCCCATCTTTAAATTCTCCGACCTGCGGCGGGTCCATGACGCCGGTCTTGCTATTGGCCCAATAGAGTCTCCACTGGTGAGATTGCGGATTGTACGTGCGCAAGGTCAGGCCCTCAATGTGGCCGGTAGCCGGGCCATCCACTTCGATTGTGTCCAGTTGCGCGCGGCCATCCCAAATCTTGTGGCAGACTCCGGTTCCGTCCAGGTCGACCCACTCCGTGGAGCCCGTCAAGGGACGCAACCGCCGCCTCAGGTGATATTTCCACGAACCAATCAGCGGATCAAAATCGTGTTGTCCATCCCGCTCGCTGGAAGTTTGTTGACGGTTAGTTTTCGAAGCGTCTGAATTCTGCTGGGCGACTCCCAGCGGTTGCAGGATTACAGCCATGCTGCACAACACCAGCCAATTCAGCGCCTGTTTGATATTCATGAATGCCTCCCTTTGTCCAACGCCGGCAAGTTCAGCGTCGCGCACTTACCGTCGAGTGCATTTTCGTTTGCGCAGTCCGAGGCCTATCCGCGAGCCTTCCCGTCCTCCCCCGGATGCTGCCCCGCGCTCTGTGAAGTGAACAGAATGCAAAGAACCATGAACCCGGCAATGACAAGCGACGAGGTAATCCGGCTGAGGTTCAGTCCGCCGCTCTCGTGAGGTTTCGTTAGAATGTCTCCCAGAGTCGCGCCCAGCGGCCGCGTCAGAATGAAAGCCGTCCAGAACAGTAGGGTGTGCGAAATCTTGGTAAAGAAATAAGCCGCAGCCACCAGCGTCAGCATCCCCGCAAACACCAGCGCGCCCCGCTCATAGCCGACTCCCTGGGTGTCGGCCAGCCAATCGCCGAGTGCCGTTCCCAAAGTGTTCGAAAACAGAATCGTCGTCCAGTAAAACATCTCAACTTTTGGCGAGGTAATGTCGCGAAACGAAATCGCTCCCGCCGACCATCGCCATAATCCCAGAACTAGCATCAGCAGCACGAATAGGCTCAACGATCCGCCCAGGTAGCCAAAGCCGAGCGACCGGTCGGCGAAATCGGCCATCGTCGTACCCATCGTTGTCGTGGCCACAATCACCGTCCAATACAAGAACCGGTGAAACGATTTCGCCTTGATCTGCGCCGTCACCGCAACCAGGAAAAAGACCAGAAAAATAAGCGTACTCACCAGGTAGCCCAGGTTCATCGTCATGGAGAGCGCGTCTCCCCCGGTCTCGCCGACCGTGGTCGCGGCAATCTTAATAATCCAAAATGCAATTGCGACCTGCGGAACTTTGCTGGCAACCGCCCAACTGCCGCCGGCTGCGCGTTCATTGTCATAAGGACGAGAATAATCTTGAAGATGGAATGCAGAAGAGGTTGCGTTCATAGTCTTGACAGATTAAGCCATAAACTGAATTCGTACATCCACAACTGGAAAAAATTGGCTCTCAGACTTACGCGAGTACTGATGGGGAACTTCGTCCGCTCCGGTAGAATGAAAACAGTATGAAGATCGGAGTTCTGGCCCTGCAAGGCGATTTCGACGCCCACCGCCGCCGCCTCGAACAGCTCGGCGCCGAAGTTGTGCTCGTCAAAAAGCCCGAGCAACTCGACGCGATCGATGGCCTGGTCATCCCCGGCGGCGAATCCGGTACGTTCTTGAAATTGCTGGGAGAAGAAGGCTTCGAAAAACTGAAGCAGTTCGTTCGCGTGAAGCCCACCTTCGGCACCTGCGCCGGCGCCATCCTGCTCGCCACCGAAGTCGAAAATCCAAAACAGTCAGGACTCGGCGCCCTCGACATTACCATCCGGCGCAATGCCTACGGACGCCAGCTCGACAGCTCCATCCGCGAAGGCAAACTCCGGCAAGCCGACGGAGACAATAAAAGGGAAGACTCGCCGCTGGAAATGGTGTTTATCCGCGCCCCCAAAATCGAACGCATCGGCCCCGAGGTTGAAGTCATTGCCACCGAGGGTTCAGACCCGGTCGCCGTCCGGCAGGGAAGAGTTATGGCTGCCACCTTCCACCCCGAGCTCTCCGACGATCCGCGCGTCCATCAGGCATTCCTAGACCTATGTGGCAC
>JBAVUV010000618.1:0-1501 GCA_049696955.1 Candidatus Sulfotelmatobacter sp.
GTACATCGGGAGCGCAGCACAGTGGACTCGCTCGGTTCAGGAGCACGTTATCTCTGCGTTATCATCCGAGGACATGATCCCCGATCTCCACACCGGGCGCTTGTGGTTGCGTTCATTAGAGCTGGCCGACGCCGAGCAAGCGCAACTCCTCTTTCCGTACTGGGAGATCGTTCGCTATCTTTCGAATGTTGTTCCGTGGCCTTATCCGCCGGATGGCGCTTACAAGTTCTATCGCGATTCCGCTCTCCCGGCGATGGTTCGCGGAGACGAATGGCATTGGACCCTCAGATTGAAGTCCGACCCCGACCTTATGATCGGCAGCATATCGTTAAGAAAGGAAAAGAATATCAATCGCGGATTTTGGCTGGGCTTACCTTGGCATCGGCAGGGGCTGATGACGGAGGCCTGCGAAGCCGTTACCGATTACTGGTTCAACGCTCTTAAATTTCCTTTACGGCGGGCTCCAAAGGCCGTTGTCAATACCGCGTCGCGCCGCATTTCAGAAAAGAGTGGCATGCGCATGGTTGCCATTGAAGAGCACGAGTACGTTTCCGGCCGCTTACCCACAGAGATCTGGGAAATTACCGCCGAAGAGTGGCATGCTCGCAAGCGTTGAACCAGCGGAGCGCCATCAAGCGGAAGAGCATCAAGCATTACAATCCCGGACTCTTCTCCGCAATCAGTTTCTTGATCTTCTCCACGAAATCGCTCGCGGCCATATCCTCAGTCTTCTCTTTCCCACGCGTGCGCACGTTCACCTTGCCGGCCTCCGCCTCTTTATCTCCGACCACCAGCAGGAACGGCACCTTCTGCATGGCATGCTCGCGGATCTTGGCATTCATCTTTTCGTTGCGCGCATCCACTTCCACGCGCACCTCAATGGCTTTGAGCTGATCGGCAACTTTGTTGGCATACTCCGCGTGCCGCTCGCTGATCGGAATCATCGCCACCTGGACCGGCGATAGCCACACCGGGAACGCACCCGCGTAGTGTTCGATGAGAACGCCGAAAAATCGCTCGATCGACCCAAACAGCGCGCGATGCACCATCACCGGCTGTTTGCGCGAGCCGTCTTCGGCTACGTACTCCAAACCAAAGCGCTGCGGCAGGTTGAAGTCGACCTGCACCGTCGAGAGCTGCCACAGCCGTCCGATCGCGTCGACCAGCTTGATATCAATCTTCGGTCCGTAAAACGCCGCCTCACCGGGCATCGTCTTGTACTCGATGTTTCGGCCCTTTAGCACTTTCTCGAGCGATTGCGTGGCATGGATCCATTGCTCTTCGCTGCCCACGAAATTCCTGCGGTCGTTGGGATCCCACGTTGAAAGTTCAGTCTGGAAATTATCGAAGCCAAAATCCTTCAGCACATCCAGGGCGAAGTCGAGACAGCCGGTAATTTCGGCTTCCACCTGCTCGGGCGTGCAGAAGATGTGAGAGTCATCCTGCGTGAAGCCGCGCACGCGCAGAAGCCCGTGCATCACTCCCGATCGCTCGTAGCGGT
>JBAVUV010000619.1:0-6535 GCA_049696955.1 Candidatus Sulfotelmatobacter sp.
TCATCGGGATCTACCAGGCCGCGACTGTCCACCGGAAGATACGTGACCTCGCATCCCACTTCCTCCATATGCCTGCACGCGTGCAACACGGCATGGTGCTCAATACTCGAACTAATGATGTGATCGCCTTCGCTGGTCAATCCTGAAACCGCCAGGTTATCCGCCTCAGTCCCGCCGCTGGTAAATACAATCTCCTGAGACCTGCAACCCAGCAGCGCGGCCACCGAATCGCGTGCGCGCTCAACCGCAGCACGGGTTTCCTGACCATGATGGTGAATCGACGACGCGTTGCCAAAGTGCTCGCCAAAATACGGACGCATGGCCTCCAACACCTCCGGCAGAACCGGAGTGGTGGCGTTATTGTCGAGATAAATGCGCCGCATTAGATCCACACACTTATTCTACGCTGTGGGACGCTTTGATACGGATTCCGAGCTTGTAGGTGCTACTTATTGAACCAGGAAACGATAGCTACTTCTGCGAATGCGGTCGGCTGGGGATCGGCAGTCTCTCTTCTCTCAAGCCTTCAAGAGGTTATCGCTTTTCTATTGCGACGTAGTGGTTGGGATAGTCCGGCCCCAGATATTCAGCCCGCGGACGAATCAGGCGATTATCGTCCAGTTGCTCGATCACGTGCGCCGCCCAGCCACTGATGCGCGAAACTGCAAACACCGGTGTGAATAAATCCTCATCGATGCCCAGCGTGTGGTAAGTAGACGCAGAATAAAAATCAACATTCGCGTTAAGCTTCTTTTCCGCCTTGACGAACCGCTCAATTTTTTCCGACATGTCGTACCACTGTGGCTGCCCGCTGGAACGGCCCAGATCGCGCGACATGGCACGCAGATGCGTCGCCCGTGGATCTTCGGTGTGATACACGCGATGACCAAAACCGGGAATTTTTTTCTTTTGCGTCAGCATGTCGCGTACGTAATCAACTGGGTCGGCCTTGTCGCGATCAATCGTCTGCAGAATACGAAAAACCGCTTCGTTCGCTCCACCGTGCAGCGGTCCCTTCAACGTGCCGATGGCGGAAGTAATCGCCGAATGCATATCGGATAAAGTAGCCGCGGTTACCCGCGCAGCAAATGTGGAAGCGTTAAGCTCATGGTCGGCATGCAGGATGAGCGCGATATCCAGCGCGCGCTCTGCAGTTGCGGAAGGCTTGGATCCACTCATTTGCAGCAGAAAATTAGCCGCATGCGAAATCGAGCGGTCTGCTTCCACAACCGGCTGGCCCTTGCGAATCCGGTCATAGGCGGCGACGATCATCGCGATTTGCGAAGTCAACCGGATCGCTTTACGAACGTTCGCTTCGTGATCGTTCTTCTTATCGTCGGCATCGTAGAACGCCAGCGCCGAAACGGCCGTGCGCAAAACATCCATGGGTAATGCCGTTCGGGGCGCGTCACGCAGAAATTGAATAATGGCGGGATCAAGGTGACGCTCTCGCCCGAGACGATCTCGCAGTTCGCTCAGTTCGCCGCGCTTCGGCAATCGACCGAACCACAGCAGATAGCAAGTTTCCTCAAAACTCGAGTGATCGGCTAATTCATGAATATCGATACCACGATAAGCGAGAACGCCGCGATCGCCGTCGATGTAACAAATGCTGGAATTGGTGGCGACAATGCCTTCCATTCCTTTTGTGGTTGTCGCGCTGGGTGCGGAAGTGCTGGTCACGCCGGACATAGATTCTCGCTCAGTAAGATCAATTACCGTTGCGAAGGCACGCCAGACAAGGGCGGGGAGTGCAACTTTCTTTTATACGCCAAGACTCGCACGCCTTCCAAGTGGAGGCAGTACTTCTGCGAGGTCGGCGAATGGTCTGACCATATGACTTTTTTGGCAGGAGGTCACGACGGCCAAATACCGAGGGCCGTTTTAATCAGAATCTGCTGCTGCAATTCGGCGCTCAGCGGAAGCGTCTGGAATTCATCCAAATTCTTCTTGATATCAGGCACGCCCGGCCCCGGCCAGTCGGTGCCAAATAAAGTCTTGTGCGCAATCTCTTCGAGGCGGGGAAAATACTTCAGCAAGGTCTTAGGCGGAATGCCGCTGATATCGAGATAAACATTGGGATGCCGGCGCACTAGAAAGAATGCCGTCTGCATCCATAAAGGCCGCCCGCCATGAGCCAGCAGGATTTTGAGTTTGGGGAAATCGACGGCCACATCATCCACACAAATGGGATCTCCATATTTGTTGCGCGCGCCGGGAAAAATGGATGTTCCTGTGTGAAACATCACCGGCACGCCGTTGGCCTCAGCTGCCCGATAAATAATTTCGAGTTCTTTCACACCATTCAGATAATCGTTCGGAAACAAAAGCTGGTGCGGAGGATGAATCTTGATCATGCGAATTCCCAGCCGCAGGATCTGCTCCATGTCGGCCAAGACATTCGTAGTGTGCCGCGGATGCAGGCTGCCGCAAGAAAGCAGGCGTTTGGGATTTTCTTTGACATAGTCCGCAATGAACTGATTCACGCCGTTAGTAAAGCCGATCACTTCGGGCGCCACGTAGTTGATGAGCACCGCGCGGTCGATACCGCACGCGTCCAGATAGCCGAGAAACTTCTTCGGGGAATGACAGAACTCCACAATCTGGTCGAAGTTCGGACGCCTTTTCTTCATCAGTTCCAGCGCATGAGGCTTGAACATTTCCATCGGCTGGATGTGGATGTGGCAGTCGGTGATCATACGTCGCGATTCACCTGTTTGACTTTTAATTACTGGCCGCAGCCAGTACGGCTCGCCTTGTGAAGACCCGAATCATTTCGCGCCGGTACTCGGGAGTCAGCGCCGAAGTGGTGAGCGGCTTGGCGGTGCGTGCGGCGAGATCGCCGACCTCGTCAGCCAAAGCTTCATCCACAACTTTACCGATTAGCATCTCGCTCGCTCGCTGCACCAGCAACGGCGCAGGGTTGACCGCAGTGATTGCCAGTCGCGCATCAGCCACATACCCATTTGAGCGCTTCATCACAACCGCAACCCCAGCCAAAGGGTAATCGATCGATCCACGCACCCGCAGCTTGCGATAGATTCCGCGATAGTCGGCCGAGTTGGCCGGCAGAAAAACGCGCGTGACCAATTCCGAGCGCAACAGCTTGCGGTATTTTTCTCCGTCCCCGGTGTAGAAGTCTCGCAGCGGAACCCGCCGAGCGCCATCTGTACCGACAATCTCAATTTCGGCATTCAGGCAAAGCAGCGCGGGCGGCGTGTCGCCCGAGAACGCCGCCCAGCACTTCGTTCCACCCGGAGCAACGTGGCAGAGATCGCCATCTTTCTTAATGCAAAAGCCGCAACCCTTGCGCCAGGTGAGCGATTGGTTGTACCAGAGGCAGCGGGTATCGAGACAGATGTTGCCGCCGACCGTCCCCATATTGCGCAGCACGGGCGACGCCACCGTCGCCGCCGCTTCAGTCAGCACAGCGTAGTGCTCCCGCAAATAGGCCGACTTCTCAATCGCGCTGAGCGTGGTTAGCGCGCCAATTTCCACTCCACCATCGGCTTGTGGTTGGACTCTGCGCAACCCGGCGATGCTGCGAAGATCCAATACATACTCCGGCTCAAATAATTTCTGCCGCATCGACGGAATTAAATCCGTTCCGCCCGCAAGCACACGAACGTTCCCCGAATGTTTCGCGAGATGCGTAACTGCTTCATCAACAGACCGCGGCCGAAGCAGTCGGAATTGGGGAAGACTCAATCCGCACCCCCGGCTGCCGCCGGCACTTCGCGGCGAGCCGGATCAAGCACATGCCGCTCCGGCCCCTTGCCCTTGAAACAAAGTGATCCACCGTGCTCGCGAAAACGCGTTGGCGCCGTCGGGTCCACACCCTCCGTCAGATTCAATGCTTTCTCATGCCTCTTAGCCCGAAGCGCTGCCAGCACGCGCTCGGGAGTAAATGGAGATTCATGCAGGCGGACGCCGACTGCATCGTAAATGGCGTTCGAAATCGCCGGAATGGTCGCCGCCAGCGATCCTTCGCTGCACTCCTTGGCTCCAAACGGACCTTCGGGATCGATGCTCTCGACAATAATCGGCTCTACTTCGGGCGACTCCACTGACGACGGACTGCGGTATTCCAGCATGCCCGCATTCATCAGCATCCCGTCTTTCCACACCATCTCTTCCGTCAGCGCCTGCCCCATGCCCATCCACACCGAGCCGATAATCTGCCCTTCCACTGAAACCGGATTCAAAGCGCGCCCGCAATCATGCGCGGCCCAAACTTTATGTACCGTAACCTCGCCCGTGTCCTCATCTACGCTGACCTCGGCGACCTGCGCCGAATACGAATAGGCCGGAGACGGTCCCACTCCTCCGCCCTTGTGCTTACCGCCGCGCGCTTCCGGCGGAGGTGCATACGAACCAGTCCCGGTCAGCGCACCGTGAAAGTCAATCGCCGCTACCACTGCTTCTTCGAACGTCATCCATTCTTTCGGGCCTTCTTCTTTGCGCTTCTGCTGCAACGAACCCCGCAAGATCTGCCCTTCGACGCGTCCGCTGACCGAAGCGCCGGCCTGCGTAACTTCTAATTCTTCGGATTGATCTTTCCTGCCGCTGGGTGGAACAGTTCCCTTCTTGAATACAAGATCGTCGCGGAAAACCAAATCGTCCGCCGCACAGTTCATCTTCTTCCCCGCTGCTGCGGCAATTCTCTTCTTCACGTCTTCCGCGGCACGCAAAGTCGCATTCCCCGCCATGAACGTCACCCGGCTGGAATAGGATCCAATGTCGATCGGCGTGAGATCGGTATCAGCCGCGATCACCCGAACCCGCGGCAGAGAGCAGCCAAGAATTTCAGCGGCCACTTGCGCGGTCATTGTGTCCGATCCCTGACCGATCTCGGACGCCCCCGTGTAAACGACAACTCCGCCATCGCGGTCGATCTTAATGTTCACCGTAGAATGTGGCATGTCGGAGCGGATGATAGAATTCGCCGCCCCACTTACGTAATGGCTGCAGGCAATGCCCAGGCCGCGCCCCTCGGGCAGTTTTCCCTTGCGCTCTTTCCAGCCCGAGCGCTCGACCGTTTTCTCGATGCACTCCGGCAGTCCATAACTTTGCACCCGCAGCCCGTTCACGGTGATGCACGGAGGCTTGAGCAGATTGCGCTGGCGAATCTCGGCTGGATCCATTCCAATCGTCGCCGCGAGCTCGTCGAGTTGGGATTCGAAAGCAAAGCGCACATTCACCGTGCCATGGCCGCGCATGGCGCCGCACGCTGGCTTGTTGGTAAGCACGCGGTAGCCGTCATATTGAATGTGCGGGATGTCGTAAAGCGCGCCCAGCAGCGCTCCCGAGTAAAGAATCGTGACTACGCCGTAGGAGCAATAGGCGCCCCCATCCTGCACTACGCGCGCTTTCACAGCCGTGATCCGACCGTCGCTTTTCACGCCGGTCTTCAAGTCGATGATCGTCCGCGGCCGTCCGCGATGCGCCCAGAACACCTCTTCGCGCGTATAGGTAATCTTCACCGGAGCCTGCGCCTTGCGCGCCGCCACCGCCGCAATAATCTCCAGCGGAATCACTTCACTCTTGCCGCCGAATCCGCCACCGACCAAAGGCTTGATCACTCGAATCTGCGCCATCGGCATTTCCAGCACGAGCGAAAGTTTGTGCTGCAAATAATACGGAACCTGTGTTGAGGACCATACTGTCAGCCTTCCCAGCCTGCCCGTGTGTGGATCCAATTCAAACGAAGCCAGCGTGGAATGCGGCTCCATGGCAGCGTGCGTAACTTCATTCGCGATGAACCGTGCCTCCGCTACGTGGTCAGCCTCGGCGAAACCTTGTTCCGGATCGCCAAAGACGTGGTGATAATCTTTTTCCAGGTTGCCCGGCTTGTTGTCGTGAATGAGATCGGTCTGCGCCTTCATCGACTCTTCAGGGTCGAAGTAAGCAGGGAGCACTTCATAAGCGACGTCGATGAGTTCCAACGCTCTTTCGGCAACCGACTCAGAAATCGCAACCACGCACGCCACGTTATCTCCGACGTAGCGCACTTTGTCGAGCGCCAGCGCATGTTCGTCGTGCCCGACCGGAAGAATCCCGTATGGATTCGGAGCGTCTTTGCCAATAACCACGGCCACTACTCCGTCCAGCTTTTCGGCACGAGTAGTATCGATATGTTTTATACGCGCGTGCGGATACGGCGAATGCAGAATCTTTCCCACCAGCATTCCGGGTACGCTGAGATCGTCAGTATATTTGCCGCCGCCGGTAGTCTTCTCGGCCGCATCAACCATCGCGGTGGGCTTACCGATGATGGAAAAATCGCTCATTGCAGTCTTGTCACTCGTCGCAATCTGGTCATTCTGAGTGAAACGAGGTATCTGATTCCTGCCAGCAACTACTCGTCACTCGGCGGCCGTCCCCATCCGCTCTGCCGCAATCGCGGAGCGGATCGCCGCATACATCTGGCTGTAACCGGTACAGCGGCACAAATTACTGCTTAGCGCAGCGCGAACCTCATCTTCCGATGGATCAGGATTTTCCGCGAGAAGGGATTTCACTGTCATGATAAAAC
>JBAVUV010000620.1:0-8344 GCA_049696955.1 Candidatus Sulfotelmatobacter sp.
CCTGGAGTGAAAAGGTGATCAGGATTGGGAAGTATGACGCGGGCGCGAATGGTACCGGTCGCGGGATTAACCTCGTTATCGAGAAAATCGACCCTGCCGAGATGAGGGAACCCGGTCTCGTTGGCCAACGCGACGCGCACGGGATTCGCAGAACTCACTCCGCTTCCGCGATGTGCTCTCCCCTGAAAACGCAAATAACTCTGCTCATCGCAATCGAAGTACACATATACAGGGTCTTGCGAAACCACGGTCGTTAGGACCGTTTGATCGGCTTGCGCAAGATTTCCTCGGGTAAGCTGTGCCCGGCTCGTCCGTCCATCAATAGGGGATCGTACTTCTGTAAAAGAGAGATTGAGTTCCGCCATTGCGACAGCTGCTTCTGCCGCATGCACGCGAGCCGCGCTCTGAGACAGATCAGAATCGCGATTCTGGTATTCTTCCTGCGAAATCGCCTCGGAAGCATGCAGCCTTTGCGCCCTTTTTTCCTGAATCTCCGCGAATGCGGCGGCTGCCTGCTCGCGTTCCAGGGTAGCCTTGGCGCTATCGAGAGCATCGCGAAAAGGTCGCGGATCAATGACAAACAGCAGGTCGCCGCGCTTTACGTTGTCTCCCTCTCGATACGCAACCTTATCCACGTAGCCCGTGACCCTGGCTCGCACATCGACGGAATTGATGGAGGCGAGACGGCCGTTGAATTCGTCAGACAGACGAATGGGCTTGGACACGACCGCAGCAACTTCTACTGCTGCCGGTGATGACTTCTTGGCGGGGGCAGCATTACATCCCGCGAGGATTGTCAAACTCATCGCACCAGTGCAGACAAGGAGAAGACGCCCGAACCGAACCCGACCCTCAAAGAAACGCTGCCTTGCCGACGGCTGGCTCATGGCTTGCCTCCTGTAGAGCGTTTGATACTGTCGATACAAGTAGATACTTGTATTGTCAAAAAGGTGACTTTCTTTCACGTTCTTTGGTCAAAGTCGATCCCAAGAAATTGCACGACTTGCATTTAATCATCTCCAGCATCAGCCGGCCGGAGCAACTCACGCTTTTCGAGTTGGGAATCGCGAAGAAGATCGACTTTGCGTATGCAGGCCCTCAAAGTCTGCGGGTTTCTCAGTTGCTTGAAGATGGAGTCCTCGAAATCGGAGCCATTCACACATACGTTGAACTCTACGCCCGCCTGCTTGTCGACCTGGCGCCAAATGTCGTGTTGGTGTGCGCGGAAAAGGCCGATCGTGACGGCAATTTGTACACCGGACCCAGCACGGAAGATACGCCGGTGATCGTTGAAGCCGCCGCATTTCACGATGCGATTGTCATCGTCCAGGTAAACGAAATCGTCGAAGAGCTTCCGCGGGTGGATATTCCGTCTTCCTGGGTCGATGTGGTTGTCGAAGCTGACCGGCCCTTCGCAATCGAACCCCTCTTCACTCGCGATCCGCGGCAAATCACTGATCTTCAGATTCTCATGGGAATGATGATCATTCGCGGTATTTATGAGCGGCACCAGGTGCATTCGCTCAATCACGGAATTGGATTCGATACTGGGGCGATCGAACTTTTGCTGCCTACCTTCGGCGAGTCGCTCGGACTGCGGGGCAAGATTTGTGAACATTGGGCGCTAAATCCGCACCCGACCTTGATTCCCGCAATCGAGAGTGGATGGGTCAAGAGCGTCCACTGTTTTGGAAGCGAAGTCGGAATGGATGACTACACACGCGCCCGTCCCGATGTTTTCTTCACAGGGCACGACGGCAGCCTGCGTTCAAACCGCGTCCTGTGCCAGCTTGCGGGCCAGTATGCCGTCGATGCATTCATTGGATCGACGCTGCAGATCGATGGCGATGCAAATTCATCGACGGTGACCTCGGGTCGAATTGCCGGATTCGGTGGCGCACCCAACATGGGACACGATCCTCACGGTCGCCGCCACGCGAGCCCTGCGTGGCTCGATCTAAAGACAGACCCGAGCCCGACCGCCAGAGGAAGAAAACTGGTGGTGCAAACCGTGGAGACATTCCAAAAGGGCGGCGTGCCCGCCTTCGTCGAAACTCTGGATGCGGTCGAAGTTGGTAAGAAGGCAGGCATGCCAATCGCACCGGTCATGATCTACGGCGACGACGTGAGTCATGTCGTGACCGAGGAGGGCATCGCGTACCTCTACAAGGCGGAGGGCATCGAGGAGCGTCGGCGCGCTCTTGCCGCAGTGGCCGGCATCAGTCCGATCGGGCTGCGCGCCAAGCCTCAGGAGACAGCTCAGCTTCGAAAGCGAGGCATCGTTGCTTATCCGGAGGACCTCGGGGTGCAGCGCCTTCAGGCTACGCGTTCGCTACTTGCTGCGCGAAGTATGGAGGATCTGGTTGCATGGTCCGGCGGGCTCTACAAACCACCCGCGAAGTTCAGGAGTTGGTGAATGGGAACGAGCTTCGACGTTGCGAATGACCTTTCCAGAATGGATCGTTCTAGGACAGATCTTTCCAGGACGGATCTCCTCAGAGGTGATGCCGATAGGAAGGATACGCGTTACTCATCGCGGGCGGCTGATCGATCCCGTTTGCTTGGCGCTCTTGCTTTCCAGGCATTGATAGCAGAGGTGGAGCTTACGCCGAAGCCAGGACTTGTCGACCGGCGTGGATCGGGTGCGCATCACGATTTGTCGCTCGACTTGATGAAGCTCTCTGCGACCGTTATCGAGCCGTATTTCGTGGCAATGAGTTCAACGTCGGTGGGCCGGCGTGTGGATTCCAGCTTACGACAGAAGCTTGCCGCAATTGGACGCGATGCGGAAGCCATGATGTGCAAGGCCACCCATGGAAGCAACACGCACAAGGGCGCCATCTGGAATCTTGGTCTTCTAGTCAGTGCCACATCCTGCAGCGGGAAGCAAACTGCTAGAGAGATAGCAGCGCTGGCGGGCGCCATCGCGAGACTTCCCGATCGGGCACAGCCTGAGCTCATCACGCACGGTGACGTGGTGCGGAACCGCTACGGCATTACCGGCGCGCGCGGGGAAGCATCCGATGGTTTCCCGCATGTTATTGATGGTGGCCTTCCGACACTTCGCAAGCAACGAGAGGCTAAATGCTCCGAACGGATCTCCCGTCTCGACGCGTTGATGTGCCTGATGGCTGAGGTCAATGACAGTTGCGTCCTATATCGAGGTGGAAGGGAAGCCTTGAGTCTTGTGAAATCGGGAGCACGAGCGGTACTGAGGGTGGGTGGATCTGGTAGCGCTCACGGAAGAAAGCTCATGCGCGAACTGGACCGTCAGCTGGTCGCGAGACATATTTCGCCAGGCGGAAGTGCAGACTTGTTGGCCGCAACCATCTTTTTGGACGCAGTCGAGCGACAGCAAAGTGAAATACGCAAGGACTATGACCTAAGCAAACGGGAGGGGAGAGATGGAGCAGCTTAAATTCGATTATCCCTCGGCAAAGCGGCGCGTCGCCAAGAGGGCGCACATTGGAGTCGTCGGTTCTGGAGACATGGAAGTTCTCATGGAGCCCGCTGACACGGGTTTCGCTCATGTCTCGGTTTTAACGAGTGTGGATGGCTTTGGTAACAGCTGGAAGGCGGTGCTGGATCGTTTTTTCTCGAAATATGACGGCGCCGTGCGCATTGAGATCAACGACGCGGGCGCTACGCCCGGCAGCGTGATGCTCCGGCTCGAACAGGCAGTTGAGGTGATCGAATCATGAGCTATGCAACGGCGGTTCCGGAATTTGTCCTGCGGCAGAGCTTTATCGAACTGGATGCCAGAGCTAGAGCCCAGAGTCTGATGGACGCAGGCTCATGGCGAGAATTGGTCGGGCCATTCGACCGTATTGAGTCTCCATGGCTGCCTATGCAGGACATCGCACCAGAATCCGATGATGGCTGCATTGTCCTCAAAGGGGCGATCGCGGGGAAGCCAGCTGTGGTCATCGCGCTCGAAGGAAAATTCCAGGCTGGCAGTATGGGCGAAGTGTCCGGCGCAAAAATGACCGCGGCCCTCGATCTTGCGGCGAAGGATTCGCAAAATGGGAAGACGACACCCGCTGTGTTGCTGCTTGAAACGGGCGGTGTGCGTCTGCAGGAGGCCAACCTCGGACTTGCTGTGATCGCCGAAGTGATGGCATCCATGCTTGCCCTGCGCGAGCATGCGCCGGTAATTACGGTGATTGCCGGCACGGTCGGGTGTTTTGGGGGGATGGCCATAGCTGCAGGCCTTTCGAGCTACATCTTAATGACCCGAGAGGCCCGCCTTGGTTTGAACGGACCCGAGGTGATCGAGCAAGAGTCTGGAATCGAGGAGTTTGATTCCTCCGACCATGCGCTGATCTGGGCGATCAACGGTGGTGAACAGCGTGTCGGCATGGGAGTCGCCGATGAGCTCGTCCTGGACGACGCGCCGACAATTGCGGCCGCGTTGCGGCGTTGCCTAACGACTGGTCTACCGCAAGTCCATCGCAGCCAGCAGGTCAAGCTTTATCGTGAGCGCGTTGCGGCGCTCGACACGATGCAGCAGATCGATCCATTCAGCCTGAGGAAGAGCTGGAAACAAGAGACAGAGAAGGGAGTCACGCGATGAGTACGCAAATAGGACTTCGGGGCAAGGCGTGGTTCCAAGCGTTCACTGGAAAAAATTCTCCGATGGCAGGAGATCCGGGCTCTGTGCTTACGGCTGATGCCCAGCTCGGTGAAGACATGGCGCGATTTCTTTGCGTAGTACCGAACCCAGGAGCTCGCTTCCCCTGTGCGCGGCGCGGAGAAGTCGGACTTGAAGAATCTTACACGCTGGCGACGCGGGTACGCGAAGCCATCGAGCAGGACAAGAACGGCAAGAAGCGTCCGGTCGTCGCCATTGTGGACTTAAAGAGCCAGGCTTACGGACGCCGCGAGGAGACAGCCGCTATCTTTCTGGCCTGTGCCGCCGCTGCGGACTCTTATGCGACCGCGCGGATGAAAGGGCATCCCGTGATCGCTCTGGTGATGGGAAATGCTATCTCCGGAGGCTTTCTGACACATGGTTACCAAGCTAACCGCATCCTTGCCTTTGACGATGCCGACGTGATCATTCATGCCATGCACAGGGAAGCGGCTGCACGAATCACGCTCCGAACCGTCGCGGAATTGGACATCCTGGGGCACAAGATAGCACCGCTGTCATACGACATTCACGATTACGCGAAGCTCGGTCTGCTGCATAAGCTGCTTCACGTTCAAGATCCCGACAATCCCTCAAAGACCACCGTCTCCCAGGTACAAAAGGAACTCATCGACGCTATCGCAGACGCCCGCGCTGGAACGCGAGACCTCAGCAATCGGCTGACCTCCGCGGGTGCGCGTGAAATGCGTAACGCCAGCCTGGCCGCACGCGCACACATGGAAGAGCAGTGGGTGAAAGGCTGAGGACGTTGGAATGACAAAAGTTCTCGCAGACGCTTTGGTGCCGATCTTCGCCGGCTTGCTCCTTGGCTATTTGGCCGGACTCTGGCGCAGGATGGACAATCAAAACGTGCGAACGCTGATCACCTTTGTCATGAGCTTCGCTGTCCCTTGTTCGCTGTTTATGTCCATCGCCCAGACTCCGCGGGCGGAGTTAAGAGAACAAGCTGGAGCGGCCCTCGTGCTTACAATTGTCTACGCCGTTCTGTACGCACTCACCTTCTTGTGGGCTCGCTCCAGCCAAAAGCTGGGCACCTCGGAGAGTGCAGACCTGGCGCTGACGGTCAGTTTTCCAAATTCGGCTGCGGTGGGACTGGCATTACTCATCTCGGTCTTCGGGCCAAAGTCCCTGGTCACGGTAGCAACCTCCATTGCTCTGGGTTCCATAACTATTTCCGCGATCACGCTGGCGATCCTCGAAGCGGAGCGGGAGCCTTCTGGCGAGGGACTTTCAATTCGACACTTTGCTGTTTCTCTGCTCCATTCTGGTAAGAACCCAATTGTCTGGGCGCCGCTACTCGGGGTTGTGTTCTCTTGTGCAGGATTGCAACTCCCTTCTTACGTGAATCGGTCTCTCGCAGTCATGGGATCGGCGTCGGCTGGCTCTGCTCTCGTGCTCACCGGTCTGGTGGTTTCGGCTCAGAAGTTCGAATTCGGCAGCAATACGGTGGTTGCAGTTTTTCTCAAGAATCTGCTGCAACCCGGACTCGCTCTCGGTGCCGCGATGCTGATTCACCTTTCGTTGGACCAGACGCGTTACGTTACCCTGATCAGCGCCATACCCTGCGGATTCTTCGGAATCGTCTTCGGCAAGGGCTATAACGCAAATCCGAAACTCGCAAGTTCTGGCCTGATCGCGTCGTACGTTTTTGGCGTGGCCACTCTGGCCTTATGGATCGTAGTGGTAAACCGTCTTTGATTTGAAGTGCGTGATTTGAAGTGAGTGATGGATGAATCTCTCCGAAATCGGCGACCCGCAGGTACATGATCTGCTTCGGATCGACCCGGATTGCGTCACGGCATGTTCGGTAGCTCAGCCATCCTGGGTCAGAGCGTCGCTCATTGCCTGCCCGTGGGTAGTTCTTCGCCGCACTCAAGCTCCTGTTGGCCAGCTCGCAGTCGGCATTCGAGGAGCCACTCGAAGCGAGCGCTGGGGAGGGTTCTGTGCGAAGGGGCTGATCAGCGAAATCGTTCGGCCTGCGGAGCTGCTTGTCGTCGCTCGATCCTCAACTCATATCCCGCGGACACCCGCATTCGGAGCGTTACAACAAATCATCGAAAGCTGGCGCGATCTCACACTGCTATGGGGACCCACTGGAAGCGTTGGATTTGAGTTAGCCAGCGGGCGCCCGGTCACAACCGAAACGAGCGATCTTGATATCGCGATCTGGGCCCCGCAACGGATCGTCGTGGCGCAGGCGCGATATTTATGGGACCGTGTGGCCGGGCTGCAAACGAAGGTGGACGTTCGCGTGGAGACTTCAGAATGCGGTTTTTCCCTCGAAGAGTACGTTCGCACGTCGTCTGGCCGCATACTCTTGCGTTACCCAGACGGCCTCAGGTTCGGCGATGATCCATGGTCGATGATCCATGGGGCGATGACCCATGGGCGATGACCCATGGAATGAGCTGTCGAACCGTGAAGTGACCATCTTATGAGTGTGGCGTTTATCTTTCCTGGACAGGGTTCGCAGTCACCCGGAATGCTGCACCGCCTCCTCGATCATTCCGCGGTTGTCCGCACGCTTGACGAAATCAGCGAAGTGCTTCATTCCGACGTGAGAAACCTCGACAGTGAACAAGCCCTCAAATCTGATATCTCTGTGCAGCTTGCACTGCTCGCGGCAGGAGTTGCTACGGCGCGCGCTCTCATGGAGGAACACGTCAACCCCGCAGCAGTATCCGGTCTCTCCGTCGGAGCATTTGCCGCTGCTGTTACTGCTGGTGTGTTGTCGTTGCGGGATGCGGCTGAGTTGGTAAGGCTGCGGGCGGAGGAGATGATGAAACTCTATCCGAGCGGCTACGGTCTCTCCGCTATCGTGGGACTGAATGAGTCCGAGGTCACGAAAATCGTACGGGCTGTAACCTCGGTCCAGAACCCGGTCTTCGTGGGAAACATCAATGCGCCGCGCCAGATTGTGATTGCCGGTTCGAACGAGGGGATGGATCGTGCATTGGAGGAGGCTCAGCGCCAGGGCGCCAGCAAGGCAGTGCGATTGCATGTTTCGGTTCCGTCGCACTGCCCTTTGCTCCAGCCGGTTGCGGATCTGCTGGGAAAGCGAATGTCCTCCGTGAATCTGACATCGCCGCGAATGACTTACATCGGAAATGTGAACGCGCGGGCCATGCACACCAAGGAGATGGTTGCCCGCGATCTGGTAACCAACATTGCGCACGGCGTCCGCTGGCACGATGCGACAACAGTACTCAAGGAATTGGGTTGTAACCTTTTTCTTGAGATGCCCCCGGGACATACTCTCAGCGATCTTGCCGAAGAGAACCTTCCTGGTATCAAGTCCATTCCCGTCGAGGCGAGCGTATTGTCCAGAGTTTTGCGTCTGGCCCACCAGGAGGAAGCCAGTACGTTAGGAGCCGATCGCAATTACTAAACGTAGAGGAGGACATCTCGCAGACTGGATAGTGACTGCCGCACCATATGGGCTAATGTTATCCGGGCCAGGCGGAGGGTTTCGCGATATGCTTCCACCGCCTTTTCATACTGCCCCTGCCCCGTGTAGTTCTACAAGTACAAGTCTAAATTCAAACGGGTCGTTCACAGTGTGATTTTACTGCCGCAAATCAACTACAATTCCTGCTTGGAGACATCCCACCGACGCATCAGACGAAGATGTCCTGAATCCCTACCGCTCCCAACGCATGGAAGTCACGAGTACGTAAACCGAAGTGGTTCGGC
>JBAVUV010000621.1:0-8419 GCA_049696955.1 Candidatus Sulfotelmatobacter sp.
AGGTAAATATTTTGCTTGTTCACGTCCACCGGAACCTTGCCGATCGCCTGCGTGGCATCGGTGTGGAAAATCACGCCGCGTTCACGGCACAACTTGCCAATTTCGGCCACCGGTTGCACCACTCCGATCTCATTGTTCGCGAACATAATGCTCACCAGGATGGTTTTGTCATCCATGGCGCGCTTGAGGTCTTCGAGATCAATCAAGCCATCTTTCTGCACGGGAAGATAGGTAACGCGATAGCCATACTTTTCCAGGCGCTTGCAGGTGTCGAGAACGGCTTTGTGCTCGGTGACCGCGGTGATGATGTGGTTGCCCTTCTCGCGGTACATTTCCGCGACGCCCTTGATGGCGAGGTTGTCGCTTTCCGTGGCGCCAGAAGTAAAGATGATTTCTTTGGTGGTGGCGCCGATCAGCTTGGCGATGCGCTCACGCGCCGTTTCCACGCCTTCTTCTCCGGCCCAGCCGAACGAGTGATTGCGGCTGGCGGCATTGCCGAATTTTTCCATGAAGTAAGGCAGCATCTCTTCCAACACGCGCGGGTCCATGGGCGTGGTGGCGTGGTTGTCCATGTAAATGGGCAGCTTCACTCCCTGGGGAGCGGCGTGCTTGGTAACTGGGAGTTCCTGGGGAATCTTTACATCCGTGCTCATAATTGCTTCTCATACCTGGTTAATTGCTTGATCGTTAATTGCTTGATCCTTATTCGTTTTGCCTGCCGCTCTAGACGATCGTCACTAGTTCTGCAAGTTTGCCCGTGGCACTTTCGGCCACTTCCGGCTCTTCTCTCATATGTGAAATCTTGATGCGCTTGAGCACCGCTTCGATGCTCTCATTTACTTTGCGCAGCGGCTCGCGGATATTGCAACGGTCGCTTTGTCCGCACTCGCCTCGCACCGTAACACACGAGGTGATAAAGAGCGGACCGTCGATAGCCTGGATTACCTCGAACGCGGAAATCGTGTGCGCCGCCCGGGCCAGCCTGTAACCGCCGTAGGTGCCGTGCTGGGATTGCAGCAGACCGGCCTTCGCAAGTCGCTGCAGAATCTTGGCCAAAGCCTCGGGCGGAATACCAAAAGAATCGGCAACGTCCTTGGCGCTGGCGCTGCCGGTACCTTCTTGCGCATGGTCGGCCAAGTGCTTCATGGCCATCAGTGCGTAATCCGCCTTTTTGGTTAGCTTCAACATCCGAGTGTATTCAAGTGATTGCTAATTTGCGACTCTTTCAGTCGGAGATAAATCCGACCTTTTCTGTCGTAATTCATTCTACGACCGAAAGCGGAATTGGCGCAAGGCCTGGCAGGCAGCGGCAGGAATTGGCATTGGATGGTAAGCAACCATGTTTAAGTGGCTTAGGCGATGTGATCATCTGGTCGGAATTTCAGGGGATCGAAATTGAACTGATCGGCCCTCCGCCTGAGGCGGCAGAGGTAATTGCTTGAAAATGGGGGCTTGACAATAGTCCTAGCAAGGCTAAAATACCGGAAATTCCCGATCGATCCCTCCTGCTGCTTCGACGAGGGCGACGTTTCCTGATTTATGACTTCAAAGCCGTTCTCCCAGCCAACAGGTACGAACAAACCTTGCAAACACCCGCGAGTGCAAATTGTAAGCCGCGACGAAGACGCTGAATTTGTGGAGTGCCTAGAGTGTCGCGAAGTCTTCGAGTCCAGCGAATTGAAGGACATGAGCATCGAAGAAAGCGTCGACGGGGACACCCCGGAATCGTAAACTCGAGACCCTGCTCACCATAGTAACCGCATAAGCTCGCTTCTTCCTTGTTTCCGCTCTCAGCATACTGTTAGTCTGCCTGCCGGGGGCGTGCATTCCGCACGTTGCAAACTCATGCCTGCGGTAGCGCTGGTGGTCGACGATTCCATGCTGATCCGCTACACCGTATGCCGCTCTCTCGAAGAGCGCGGCTTTGCGGTGGAGTCCGCGACCAATGGAGTGGAGGCGTTGCAGGTTCTCGAGCGGATGCACCCTGATGTAATTGTCACCGACATGCACATGCCGAAGATGTCGGGCAGCGAACTGATTACCGCCTTAAAGAAAAACCCTAAAACCGCCAATATCCCTATCATTATTGTTGCGGGCCGCGGCAGTGGCTTTGATGAAACTGAAAAGCGCGCCAACTTTGCCATCTACAAAGACATTGATATTCAAAGCCAGCTGGAGAGGGCGCTGGATGCAGTCATGGGAAACAGTCAAGGCGCCAGCAAGCAGTAATTGTTGGAGTTTTCCGGCTGAGTTTCTCGTGAACCAGATTGGCGCAAACCGGGACTAGCGCAGGACGAGGCTCGCCTCGGCTGAAAAATCCATCGCCGCAAATTCCTTTGCCAAAAATTTGGGATATGCAGCCGCGGCGATCATGGCGGCATTATCGGTAGAAAGCGCGCGCGATGGAAAAAAGACCGGGACGCCTTCCTGAGCGCCTCGCTGCTCGAAAGTTTTTCGCAGCTCGCTGTTGGCGGCGACTCCACCGGTCACGAATAATGTAGCCACGTCATACGCTGCCGCCGCTGCCAAGGTCTTGCCTACAAGATCTTCCACCAACGCACGCTGAAATGAAGCGACCAAGTCGAGCGTCTGCCGATCGCAGGCCGCCAAATAATCTTCGAGCTTGGGCTTTGAAATGTTCGCCAGAACTGTGCGGCGAACTTCGATGGAACCGCGCATGTTGTGGACCTCGACGTAGCGCAGCACTGCGGTCTTGATGCCGCTATAGGAGAAGTCAAAGCGGGGGCGATTGAGGTCGAGTTCCTTCTGCCCTTGGCGTTCGCGACGATCGGGATGTTTGATTTGCGCGGGAAGAAACTTAACGGCGCCCGGATTGCCGTGCGGAGCAAGGCGGTCAATCACGGGTCCACCGGGATAACCCAGGCCGAGCAGTTTTGCAACTTTGTCAAAAGCCTCGCCCGCCGCGTCATCGCGCGTGTGGCCGATGTTTTCGTAAGTCCAGCTTTTGTTCTTCTGCGTGGCGAGATAGAGGTGCGTGTGTCCACCCGAAACCACCAAAGCCAGCACGGGAAATTGCAGTTCGTGGTTACCCTTTTGGCGTTCTTCGAGCAAAACCGCATGGATGTGACCTTCGAGGTGATTGACTGCAATCAGCGGCTTGTCGAGGGCGAAGGCCAGCGCCTTGGCGTAGCTGATGCCGACCAGCAAGGCTCCCGCAAGCCCAGGACCCTGCGTGACTGCGATTGCGTCGACGGAGCTGTAGGTCTGATTAGCCTCAGCCAAAGCTTGCCGAACAACGGGAACGATCGCCTTCAAGTGCTCGCGCGATGCTAACTCAGGCACGACGCCGCCAAACGGCTGATGGGTCGCGATCTGCGAGGCGACTACGTTGGATATAAGTTCTTCTCCCGAACGCACCACGGCCGCGGCGGTTTCGTCGCACGAGCTTTCGATGCCAAGGATGTAGGCGTTGGGCATGAAACTATAGTATTAGAACTTTATGGCGGATTTACTCAAACATGTCAAAGGATCGGGATTCCCGTTCCCCGATCGCTTGATTCACTTGTTCGTGGGTGGCTCGGAATTGCATGGGGCCAAGGTCCATGGGACGGACGATCTCGATATCTACGGCGTTTACATCGAACCACCTGAGATGGTTCTAGGTATGGAATCCATTCCTCATTTCGTCTGGTCGACAGCAGGAGACGAGAGGCGCAACGGCCCGAACGACGTGGACGTCACCCTCTATTCTTTGAAGAAGTGGACCGCACTTGCATGCAAGGGCAATCCCACAGCGCTTCATTTTCTATTCGCCATGAGCGCGGTCCCAAACCCGAGTTGGGCTCAGGTTGTGTCAGAGAAGGATGTTTTTCTCGCGCGTTCATGCGCCAGACAGTTCATCGGATTCGCGGATGATCAGCTCAAGCGGATGACAGGTCAGAAAGGACGCGGCAAGAAGGGACAGAGGACCGAACTTGAGGAAAAGTATGGGTATGACGTCAAAGCTGCGATGCATGCCTTGCGATTGCTGTACGAGTGTAAAGAACTCGTGTCGGATGGATGCATTACTTTGCCTCGCCCTGAGCGCGACCTGTTGATCCGCGTTCGTACCGGAAAGTTTTCGATGGACAAAGTAATGACTCTAGCCAAGCAGCTTTTTGACGAGTGTCACGATGCTGCCAGACGATCGAGATTGCCCGGGTCAGTTGACAGGAGAGCTGTCTCGAAGCTTGTGACGAACTGTTATCTAGAGTCATGGAGAGCACACTAACGGTAAAATCGAGTCCTTGAGATTCCCGTGTCGACTTATTTGAGACCAGCTAGAGCCAGCCTTTGGTTCGAGCGATTCGCGAGGCCTCTACTCGATTGCTGGCGCCCATCTTGCTGATGGCTTCGGACAGATAATTTCTCACCGTTCCTTCGGAAAGGCGGAGTTCGGCGGCGATATCGCCGCTTTGCATGCCTTCGCCGGCCAGGCGCAATACTTGGCGTTCGCGGTCGGTTAGGGGATCCATCTCTGACCAGGCCTCGGTGGCGAGATCGGGATGGATAACGCGCAAGCCCTGCTGCACGCGGCGCACGGCTTCGGCGAGTTCCTCGGCGCGCATATCTTTCAGCATGTATCCGAGTGCCCCAGCCTCCATGGCGCGGCGTAAATATCCCGCACGCGCGAAAGTGGTCAAGATGATGACGCGGGTGCTTACCCGGCGGCGTTTCAGTTCCGCGGCTGTATCGAGTCCGGTCATGAGCGGCATTTCGATATCAGTAATAAGGACGTCGGGCTTGTGCGCGAGTACGGCATCGACAGCTTCCTTGCCGTTCCGCGCTTGCGCCACCACGGAGATGTCGCCTTCGATTTCGAGCAACGCGGCCAGCGCGCCGAGAACCATGCCCTGATCTTCGGCAAGAACGACGCGAATTGTCTTACGATTTTCCTTCGCGACAGGATTCAATGGGCGCGACCTCGTTTTTTTGCACAATTTCTTTGAGAGGAAGAGTAATCGTAAGTCTGGTGCCGGCATGGGTGTCGTGATCGAGCGTGCCGCCGAGCATTTCGACGCGCTCCCGCATACCGCGCAGTCCGTTGCCTTCTCCCACGGGGCCGCCGCGGCCATCGTCTACGATCTCCAACCGGAAGGAACCGTTCTGCTGCTCCAATCGCAAATGGCAAGTGCGGGCCTGGGCGTGCCGCACAACGTTGGTAACGGCTTCCCTGACGGCCAGTGACAGCACGCCCTCGTGCAACGCGGGAAGTTTCACCATCGTGGAGGCATCGCATTGCACCACGACGCCGGCAGTTTCCAGAGTGGACTTGGCCTGCGCTAGTTCTGCGACGAGGCCTTTGGAACGGTAACCACGGATCGTATCGCGAACATCCGACAATGCCTGACGGGAGATTTGCTCGACCTCGCGAATCTCCTGTCCCGCGCGCTGTGGATCGCGATCGATCAGTTTACCCGCCAACTCCGATTTCAGCGTGATTACCGAGAGAGTATGTCCCAACACGTCGTGCAGGTCGCGGGCGATTCTTTCGCGCTCCGCGACTTTCGCCAGATGCTCGATCTCTTCATTGGCTTTGCCCAGCTTGCGGTTCATGCGATTGCGCTCGGCGAAAAACAAATTGCCGCCGCCCACGACAAGGGGAAAAACGGCGGAATAAAAGACTTCCCATCCCGACAGGTGCAATAGCCAGCCCTCGACTCCTGCGATGGCTACAATGCCCAGCATTCCCGCAATCGCTTTCGCCTGAGTCTCCACAGCGAACGGCAAAAATGCGGCGGCGAAGATAAAAAACGTTGAAGCACCGCCATTCATGGGGATGTAAAGCATCCCCAGCGCCACCATGCCAGCGATATGTAAAAGACCTCGAGGGTTCTTCAGCAAGAACAGGCCTGCATACAGAAGCAGGAATATGGCGTAGCCCAGCAGGTCTAACAGCCACTGCTTACGAGTTGCATGGTCCAGGATGGGCTGAATAAAGAAGAAACCGGAATAGGCCAGCCAGACAAAGGGGGCCCATCCGTGCTCGCGATTCTTCGAAAATTTGTCGAAAAAACCAATCATCGATTCAACCGGCTGACTGCAAAGTTATTGCCTGCACATCACGTCCCGTGCCTCCATTGTCGTCCCGGCAGTCAATTCCGGTCCACCATAAGCAGCGGCCGCGCGATGCCATACCAAATCAGGCAAGTGGCTGCAATCAGAACAAGAAGCACTTTCATCCCTGCGAAAAGCGCTATCAAGCCGAACACTATCAGAACTGTTGTCCAACCGAGAGACTTCTTAGATTGTGCGCTCATGTTCGACTCCTTATGTATCGTGTTCCGTTGCTTTTGTTGAACCTGCGTTTTGCAGAGACTGGAAATCAGTTTCCCGCACTCGCTAGCCGTAGAGCTTTCCCTGATCACGCTGAAACCCGATGCGTGCTACACCCAGGCAGATCAATGTGAAGGCTAATAGAACTTCCCAGTGCGTGGATGCTGGTTCATGCCGTCCTGCGCCGACAATTCCTAGCGCGAGTTGCGACAAGTGATAAGGCGGAAGCGCCAAGGCAATCTGACGCACCAGTTTAGGCAGAAACATATAAGGCACCCACAAGCCGCTGCAGAACGATAGGGGCAGATAGATCAGATTGATGGCGGCGGGCGCGGAGTTTGGTCCGGCGAAATAACCGATGGCCAATCCCATAGCGGAAAAGGGAAGCGATCCGGCCACCAATGTTCCGATTAGTTTGGCCGTTTCAGCGACCGGCAAACGCACTCCGCCGAAAAGAATGCCCAGAAGCAGCAGCAGTGAAACGACAATCGCGCTGAAGATCATGCTGAGAACCACCTTGGCGGCGAAGTAGGCGAAGGGAGGCATAGGACTGGCGCGCTTTACCTGCAGCCAACCCAGGCCGCGGTCGGAGGCGAGGCCGGAAGCGGTTCCAAATAGCGAGGCTCCCATTACTCCAAAAGTGCCGTACGTGGCGATCAGATATGTGGGGACGCCCATCCCTCCGATCATTTCCTTGGCATTCAAAACCAAGCCGAAGAGCACGTAGAACATCAGTGGGAAAGTGATTACCGAAACCGTATAGACGCGCAAGCGCAAATTCTTAAGGAACTCATATTTCGCTTCCTTCAAGTAAATGGTGGCGGTGTGGCTTGGCGAGCGGTCGATTTGAGTGCTGCTGAGAGTCGCTGCGGAAGTGCTCATGGTCGTATCCTCAGTTTTATCTCTGCTTGCGTATAGGAAAATCGCGAATCAGTTTTGGTTATTTCCGTTTTCGCCATTGTCCCGGGTCAAGGACAAGAAAGCTTCTTCCAATCCTGCGCTGGTGATTTCCAATCCGGAGAGCGCGGGGTCGAGGCCCAGTAACGTGCGAACCACCGACTCGGCCGCGCCGGTGTGGATCTCCACTGCTTCGCGATCGAGCTTGACATCCGTCACTCCAGGAATCTGAAGCAAAGTAGTCACGCTCAAGGCGGTGACGCAGCGGACGCGCTTACCGCTGGTTTGCGACTTAATTTCTGCAGGCGTGCCTTCGGCGATGATCTCTCCCTGATGAATCACGGCAATGCGGTCGGCAAGAGCATCCGCTTCTTCCAGATAGTGGGTGGTAAGCAGAACCGTTTTTCCGCGCCCGACCAGGCGGCGAATTTCTTCCCACAGAGCGCGTCGGGCTTCCACGTCAAGGCCGACGGTGGGCTCATCCAGAAACAAGAGATCGGGATTGCCGCAGATGGCCAGGGCGAACAAAGTGCGCTGCCGCTGCCCACCAGAAAGGTCGCCGAACTTGCGTTCGCTCAATTTCTCAAGCCCGGCCGCGGCCAGCACTTCCTGGAGAGGAAGTGGGCACGGGTAATAGCTGGAGAATAAATCGATGTGCTCTCGCACCCGCAAAGTCTCCGGAACTTTGCCCACTTGCAGCATGGCTCCGGTCCGCATGCGATTTTCGGGATTCGTTGGATTTCCTCCGAAGACGCGGGCCCGCCCGGAGTCAGGGGGAAGAAGACCCAGCAACAGTTTTACGGCTGTCGTCTTGCCTGCTCCATTCGGACCCAAGAGCGCGACGACCTCGCCCGCACGCACGGTGAAGTCCACATTGCGCAGCGCACGAACTTCTCCGTAATTTTTGCTGACGCCTTCCAGACCAGCGACGACGGCCTCCGGCTTTGTAGGCTGCCCACTTTGTTTTTCTTCGAGAGTTGCGATCATGTTGGCCTTCTCCGCCGGCACAATGCTTGCCGCGACTGCGTTCTGTCCCGGTGCCTGCATCATCGTGGAGTTGCGGCGGAGGCACCAGTGCCGTTCATCACAGAATCAGCGTGACAAATGTCATGACCAAACAGCTTTAGAGGCCCGCAGCGCAGGCGTCCCCGAACCACGATCGGGAGCCCAAAATGACGATTTTGCAATTTTCCGTAATCTTTGTTACGAAAAACGAACAAAGTCCCGCAATCTGAACCCGAACCGG
>JBAVUV010000622.1:0-3398 GCA_049696955.1 Candidatus Sulfotelmatobacter sp.
AAAATGGGTCGGCACGCCTTCTTCTACGCAATTATTTTGCTGCTTTCGGCCACGCTCGTCGGTCAAGATGACAACAGCGTTTCGAAGGGCCTCGCCGCCACTCCGCCCATGGGCTGGAATTCCTGGAACAAATTTGCCTGCAACGTCAGCGAAGACATGATCAAGAGCATGGCTGACGCGATGGTGAAATCCGGCATGACAGACGCCGGATATCAATACGTCAACATCGACGACTGCTGGCAAGTCAGCCGCGACGCAAACGGCAATATCGTCGCCGACCCGCAGCATTTTCCCCACGGCATGAAAGCAGTCGGCGACTACATTCATTCGCTCGGACTCAAGTTTGGCGTCTATTCTGACGCCGGCTCGAAAACCTGCGCCGGACGCCCCGGAGGCCTCGGGCACGAATATCAGGACGCGCTGCAATATGCCGCCTGGGGCGTCGACTATCTCAAATACGATTGGTGCAACACCACCACGCAGGATGCGAAAGCTTCCTACGCCAACATTCGCGCCGCTCTCGACACTTCCGGACGCGCAATCGTGCTCAGCATTTGCGAATGGGGCACTGCCAAGCCCTGGCTCTGGGGAAAAGAAGCGGGAGGCAATTTGCGGCGCACCACTGGCGACATTAAAGACAGGTGGGGAGGCCCGGAGAAATGGCCGGATGGAACTTGTTGCTCGAATGGCGTACTGGGAATTCTCGATCAGCAAGTCGGCCTGCAATCCTACGCAGGCCCCGGCCACTGGAACGATCCTGACATGCTTGAAGTTGGCAACGGCGGCATGACTGATACGGAGTATCGCTCGCACTTCAGTCTGTGGGCAATTCTGGCCGCGCCTCTGATCGCAGGCAACGATCTGCGCGACATGCGTCCTGAGATCCACGATATTCTTACTAACAAGGAAGTCATCGCGATCGATCAGGATGCAATGGGCCGTGAAGGCGAGCGCGTCTGGAGGAACGGTGATCTGGAAGTGTGGTCGAAGCAATTACAGAATGGCAGCCGCGCCGTGATTTTGCTAAACCGCGGGAGCGCGGAACAGAACATCTCCGCGAGATGGGAAGATCTCGGCTACCCCACGAACATTACCGCTTCCGTGCGCGATTTGTGGGAGCACAAAGAGCTAGGGAAATTCACCGGAAAATTTTCCGCGAGCGTGCCCTCGCACGGAGTCGTAATGGTGACGATCAGACCGTAACCGCCTCTGAAATTCGGGTCCGGGAAGGGCACGACTTTAGTCGTGCCGTTAAGACCCTCAGACTCAGCCGCGCTTCAGCGCTTGAGGCCTCTCTCCGTTGCTAAAATGAATTTAGCGGCATCCTGCTGAAGCTATCAAATCTTCATCCGTCAAACACGAATCGATCAACATCAGATCGGCTGCTCATCAATTTCACAACGACCCGATCACCGGATCGCCCAATTTTTCCTTAGTTTGGCCCTTTCATCTTGTCCTTCACGCTATGGGCCAGTTTCTCGATCTCTTCCGCCTTTTTCAACACATCGATCGATAGCGTATTCTCGTTCGACCTGTCGACGGAAGCTTTCAGCTCAGTCGCCAACTTAAGCAGCTTGTCGGTATCAGACTTCAGCGCGGCTTGGCGCTCCAGGTTCGCCTTCTTAGCCATATCGCGCTCGATGCGCTCCCGATTCTCATCTTCGGTAGGTGTTGCCACGCTGCCATCGACCCTCGGTGGCGTCAATGGTCTCTGCGCATAGCCGGAAATCGCAAACAATAAAACCAGCGAAAAACTCCAAAGCACCTGTTTCGCTCGCACGGGATCCTCGAAAACGGACGCGAACCTTCTGCCCGTTTCTAAAGTATGGCCATTTCTCCGAAAGACAGCAACGGGAAATACCCAGGACCCGGAAGGATAGGTCGTGTAGGCACCTGGAGAAGGTACAGATTGTAGGCACAATCGGGAAGTAAACAGATCGGGAAGGGCACGACTTCAGTCGTGCCATAAAGCCGGCCCAACCGAACTCGGCTTTAGCCACTGAGGTTCAAAAGCACAAGCCTCCAATACTCTGGAGGCTTGCCTTTTCGAATTCTTGCATCCTTACAACGAACTCATATTCGACAAGAACTCGCCATTCGATTTCGTCTTGCTCAGCTTGTCGATCAGCAATTCCATCGCTTCCACCGGCGAGAGCGGGTTCAGCACCTTTCGCAGCACCCAGATTCGCGACAGATCCTCGCGCGGGATCAGCAGCTCTTCCTTACGCGTGCCCGAACGTTGAATATCGATGGCCGGGAACACGCGCTTATCCACTAGTTTGCGCTCCAGAATAATTTCCGAGTTGCCCGTGCCCTTGAATTCTTCAAAGATCACATCGTCCATGCGTGATCCAGTATCAATCAAGGCGGTTGCGATTATTGTTAAAGACCCGCCTTCTTCAATATTTCGCGCCGAGCCAAAGAACCGCTTCGGCCGCTGCAACGCATTCGAATCCACACCGCCGGAAAGCACTTTGCCCGAAGGCGGAACGATCGTGTTGTAAGCACGCGCCAGCCGCGTGATCGAATCCAGCAGAATCACGACATCGCGCTTGTGTTCGACCAAACGCTTCGCCTTTTCGATTACCATCTCGGCAACTTGCACGTGCCGCGCCGCGGGCTCATCAAACGTCGACGAAATCACCTCGCCTTTTACCGACCGCTGCATGTCCGTAACTTCTTCCGGACGCTCGTCGATCAGCAGCACCATCAGCACCACTTCCGGATGGTTCGTCGTAATCGAGTTCGCCACATTCTGCAGCAACATCGTCTTGCCGGCTCGCGGCGGGGAGACAATCAGCCCGCGCTGACCCTTTCCGAGCGGCGTCAGCAAATCCATCACCCGCGCGCTCGAATTCTCCCGGGTGGTCTCCAGCTTCAGCCGCTCCTGCGGATACAGCGGCGTCAAATTGTCGAACAGAATCTTGTTGCGCGCTTCATCCGGTGATTCAAAGTTCACCGCCTCGATCTTCACCAGCGCGAAATATTTCTCGCCCTCATGCGGAGGCCGTACCTGTCCGCTGATCGTATCGCCGGTTTTCAAATCAAATTTGCGGATTTGCGATGGCGACACATAAATGTCGTCCGGGCCCGGCAGATAGTTGTAGTCCGGCGAACGCAAAAATCCGTAGCCGTCGGGCAGAATTTCCAGCACGCCTTCGGCAAAAATGTGGCCTTCTTTTTCACTCTGCGCCTGCAGGATTTTAAAGATGAGGTCTTGCTTGCGCAGTCCACTGGCACCGGGCAGCTCCAAGGTCCTTGCGATCTTGGTCAGCTCGGTAATGTTCTTTTCTTTCAGTTCAGCAATGGTCATGATTCACCTAAACCCGGACACTCAAACTTGTCGTTTCAGCGTTTTCGGGAGATTTTCAAAGGAGGGTATTCAAGGAAGAAAACAC
>JBAVUV010000623.1:0-3632 GCA_049696955.1 Candidatus Sulfotelmatobacter sp.
TTCGTCATCTAATGGATTGAGTTACCCGAGCGGGCAACATGGCCGCCGCAAAGCCGCCCCGAAGGCGGCCTACGAGGAGCAAAATTTAGATGCAGAAAGCCACATTTGCAGCCGGATGTTTCTGGGGAGTAGAAGCCACCGTTCGGCAGATGCCGGGTGTGGTGGGGACGCGCGTGGGCTACATCGGCGGGAACACCGAAAATCCGACCTATAAAGAAGTGTGCACGGACCGCACTGGCCATGCCGAGGCAGTGGAAGTGGAATTTGATCCAGCCAAGGTTCGGTACGAGGATCTGCTGAAAGTCTTCTGGGAAAACCACGATCCAACGCAGCTCAACCGCCAGGGGCCGGACTGGGGCACGCAGTACCGCTCGGCGATCTTTTTCCACTCGCCGGAGCAGCAGGCCGCTGCGCAGGCCTCGAAAGAATTACTGGAGAAAGCCCACCGTTTCTCCAAGCCCATCGTGACGCAGATCGTTCCTGCAGTCACCTTCTATCCCGCTGAGGACTATCACCAGCAGTACTTGGAAAAGCGCGGCCTGGCTAGCTGCCACATCAAAGCCTAAGGACGACGACGACACAGGGCGCGGGCGCCCGTTAGAGCGCGCCCTTTCTTTTCCACCTTTGTTCGGGTCATCACCGGGGAGGTCATTTTGCGTTGCATGCTCCGATTGGTCTGTTCGGAATCGCCCAATCTCACGCCGTCATGCCAGACAAAGCCTCGCTGCCGGTACAGGTTTTCCTGTATTGCTTCGGGCCCGTGCTCCGACTACTTTGCACTGAAAGATTGCGAGGTCGTGTGACCCCGACCCGGCTGCAGGTTCTTCTCCAGCTATGATCCCGGAAATAGGCAACCGGCTCTCTTGTTGTGTCTAACGATGGTTTGCGCCAACCATCACAAGCGCTGAAGAAGGTATATGAGCCAACTCCGCGGCCAGCTGCAAAAAACTGGAAGGCATACGTGCACCAATGAGATTACCACTCCCAATGACGGCGTGATTTATGGATCGTCCCAGCGTCGAGAAACTGAGCGCGGAACTCGAGCGGCTGATGCGAGAGCAAATCGAGAGTCTGGCAAGACAGACATTCCTGGGGATTACCGCGGAAGAATTACTCCGAGAGAAGGATCGGCTGCAACGCATCCGTGAAGTCTCCGCCGATTTTTTGGAGGCTTTGAAAAGAATTCGGACTTAGTTTTCTGGGGGCCTCCTAAGAGAATGACGTTGACTCTTTAAAAGGAAAGCTTATGACGGGGAAGCCAAGCGTTAAACTGCCTGGAACTGTAGAGAAAATCATAAAACCTTCTGAGGCAGGCGAACCGGAGAAGGCGCAGATCTCGATTGAAGGGGCGGACGATTTGTACCGGGAAATCCGTATTGAAAACTCACTCACGGCGAAAAATGGCGACGAGGTAAGTCTCAAACAGGGCGCCGAAGTCGACGTTACCGTGGAAGCCCATAAAGAAGCGACGCATCCCAAAGAGTAATCAAGGAAATTGCAGTTCCTGCCTGGCTTTGCTGATTCGCGCAGCACTTCTACTCTGCGATGACTACTGCCCGCTTGGCGACTAGCTTCCGGTAAGATGCCTAGCAGATGAAATCGATTATTGTCGGCACTGCCGGACACATCGATCACGGCAAGACTGCGCTGGTCAAGGCTTTGACCGGGATTGATGCGGACAGGTTACAGGAAGAGAAGCGGCGCGGCATCACCATCGATCTCGGCTTTGCGCACATGGACTTGCCGGGACCGCACGGGGAAACTTTGCGGTTGGGTTTTGTCGACGTCCCCGGGCACGAGCGTTTTGTGCGCAACATGCTGGCTGGAGTAGGTGGGATCGATCTGGTGCTGCTGGTGATTGCCGCGGATGAAGCGATCAAGCCGCAGACTCGGGAGCATTTCGACATTCTGCAGCTGTTGGGAGTGCAGCGCGGCATCACGGTGCTCACGAAATCGGACGCGGTTGATGCGGAGACGCTCGAGGTGGTGCGGCTGGAAGTGGAAGAGTTTCTGCGCGGGACATTCCTCGACAACCCAAAATCGATTATCGCTGTCAGTTCTTTGACCGGCTCAGGACTGGAAGAACTCAAGCGCGCAATGGTAGCCGCTGCGCAAGAGGTACAACCGCGGGATTCCCATGCCCTCGCGCGGCTACCGATCGACCGCGTGTTCACCATGAAAGGCTTCGGCACGGTCGTGACCGGAACGCTGGTAGCAGGAACGATTCGCCGCGAGGACGAGCTGGAAGTTTTCCCGACAGGTCAGCGTGTGCGGGTGCGCGGCGTTCAAGTGCACGGGCAAATGGCTGAGATGGCGGTCGCTGGACAACGGACCGCTCTCAATTTGGCTGGGGCGAGCACGGACGATTTATCACGCGGCTTGACTCTGGTTCCCCCGGCGACGTTCGAGAAAACCCGGAAGGCGGATGTCTCTCTCCGATTGTTGCCGTCGGCCGCTCGTCCGCTGAAGAATCGGGCTCGAGTGCATCTTCATTCGTACACGATGGAGACAGTCGCGGAAATAATTTTTTCGGGGACGAAGCAGATTGGGCCTGGCGAGCAGGCGTTCGCCCGGGTGAAATTTCCGGAGCCGGCACTACTCATACCAGGAGATCGCTTCATCCTGCGACAATTTTCCCCGGTGGTGACAATCGGCGGTGGAGTTGTGCTTGACGCGGCGCCGATTCAGCGAACGTCGGGACAAGTCGACTTCCTTAGAGTACTCGCCAGCGGCGATGCGGAAGCGATTCTGAGAGCGCGAATTGCAAGATGGGATCAGAGCGGTGTTACCGTGCCCCGCCTGATTGCGGAAACTGGCTGGACAAAGAATTTCATTGAGACAAAGCTAGCCGGTGATCTCAAGGAGGGTCGGACCCTTCGAACTGAAGACCTGCTCATCCATGTTCCTGCGCTGGAAGCGCTCAGACTCCGCCTGCTGAGCGTTCTTGAGGACTTTCACAAGAAGAACCCTCTGGTTGCAGGGATCGCCAGGGAACAATTGCGCGATCAAATCGCTGCGTCAGCCCAGGTGTTTGATGCAGCTCTTGCAATGCTGATCCGGGATAAGAAAATAGAAGTCCTCGGCGATCTGGTGCGGTTGCCCGGCCACGGCGTGGTCATGAAAGATGAAGAAACGGAATCAAAGAAGAAGATCGAAAGCGCGTTTATGACGGCCGGGCTGAACGTGCCGGCACTCCACGAAGTGATCGCCAGCCTGAAGATCGACAAAGTACGTGCCCAGAAGATCGTGACGCTACTATTGCGCGACAAGGTCTTGATCAAAATTTCAGATGAGTTAGTTTTCCATCGCAGCGCATTGGAGGAGTTGCGGCGATTGATAGCAGGGTACAAATCAAAGTCCGCAACCATCGACGTTGGCAAGTTCAAGGAACTGACCGGGGTGAGCCGAAAATATGCCATTCCGCTGCTGGAATTTCTGGATCGCGAGCGCGTGACCAAGCGCGTCGGAGACTCGCGCCAGATTCTGTAGCCGCGGCTGATTCTGGATTTTCAAGGATCTAACCGGAGAGCACTAAGACCGGAAATTGATCTATCCGCGGTGATCCGTGAAAATCCGTGGCAACTACCTAGATTTTTTCCTCCGGAAATTCGAGTTCCAAGCCCAGCGGGTCA